>CBDTZB010000249.1:0-4721 GCA_965364795.1 uncultured Nocardioides sp. | reverse complement strand
GCGCTGGCCGCCATCCCCGAGCAGATCGTCGGGTTCCTGGCCGAGCGACTCGAGGCCGGAGTGCCCGACCGTGAGCCGATGCTCGAGGTCCTGGCCCGGCGCCACTACCGCGAGTTCGACCTCCACGACGTGGCGACTCCGGTCACCGGGTCGCGCCCATTCGTGGTCGCCTCCTACACCCTCGACGAGCGGCCGACCAGGCTGGTGTCGACGATCGGTTCGATCACCGAACTCAGCGACCCCGGCAGCGACCTAGTGGGATCCATCAGCTCACACGTAGCTGCGCGCGGTGCCGATGAGAGTGTGGTGGACCTCTACCTGTCGTGGCCCGAGGCTCCCGACTCGCCGGAAGAGACGAGTGAACGGCTCAGGACCCTGCTCACAGCCCTGCCCATCGCACAAGACGTGCGGCGGCTCTCGGTCGCGGTCTGCCCCGGCAACGCCCGCGACGTGGGCTACTTCGCGTTCCGGCCTACCGCCGAGGGCGACGTTGTGGAAGACGAACTGACCCGGGGGATCCACCCGATGGTCGGTCGTCGGCTCAACCTGTGGCGGCTACGGAACTTCCACGTCACCCGCGTCGAGGCACCACAAGACGTGTTGCTCTATGAGTGCGTGGCCCGGGAGAACCCCGCCGACCGCCGCCTTGTGGCGCTGGCGCAGGTGCGCCAGATGTCCGTTGTACGCGACGAGAGCGGGGCGGTCACGTCGCTGCCGCACGCCGAACGGGCCGTGGAGCACTGCCTCGAGGCGATCCGGCGAACCCGGGTTGCCCGCGGTGCCGCCGGAGCCAAACTGGACATGAACCATGTGTGGGTCCACGTGTGGCCGGTCGTCGAGGTGGACGTCTCTGGGTTGACCGCGCTCGGCACCAAGATCCGTCCCCTCACCGACGGCGCAGGCATCGAGGAAGTCTTAGCCGAGGGCCGGGTCGCAGGCCCGGATGGTCAAGTGCACGGAGCCGTCGTACGGTTCGGCGCTTCGCCCGGCGCGGGGGTGGTCTCGAGTGTTGAGGGGCCGCCATCTGAGCCGCTGGCCGCCCTAGACGACTACTCCGCGAAGGTGCTGCGCTCGCGTCGTCGCGGACTGGTCTACCCCTACGAACTCAGCAGGATGCTCGCGGGCCCGGGCGGATCTCTGGTCGAGCACGACCTCGACGAGACGGGACGTCTGGTGCCCGTCGACCGGGCGCCTGGGTTGAACACGGCCGGGATCCTCGCCGCCGTCGTAACCACGCCAACGCTGCTGCACCCCGAGGGCGTGACCCGCGTCATCTTGTGCGGTGACCCGACCAAGTCGTTGGGCTCGGTCTCTGAGCAGGAGTGCCTCCGGGTGATCGCGGCACTCGACCTGGCCGAAGAACTCCAGGTGCCGGTGGAGTGGTTCGCTCTCTCCGCTGGCGCCCGCATCTCGATGGACTCCGGCACCGAGAACATGGACTGGGTGGCGAAGGCGCTGCGCCGGATCGTGGAGTTCACCCAAGACGGCGGCGAGATCAACGTCGTCGTCGCAGGCATCAACGTCGGCGCCCAGCCCTACTGGAACGCCGAGGCCACGATGCTAATGCACACCAAGGGCATCCTGGTCATGACCCCGGACAGCGCGATGGTGCTGACCGGCAAGCAGTCACTGGACTTCTCCGGTGGCGTCTCGGCCGAGGACAACTACGGGATCGGCGGCTACGACCGGGTGATGGGCCCCAACGGGCAGGCGCAGTACTGGGCGCCACACCTGGCCGGAGCCTTCGAGATCCTGTTGGCGCACTACGAGCACACCTACGTCGTGCCGGGGGAGAGCGGCCCGCGTCGAGCGGTCACGAGCGACCCGATCGACCGTGACATCTCCTCCTACCCGCACGACGTCGAGGGCAGCGACTTCACCACCGTCGGCGAGATCTTCTCCGCGGCCAGCAACCCGGACCGCAAGAAGGCCTTCGACATCCGCACGGTGATGGCGGCGGTCGCCGACCAGGACCACCCCACACTCGAGCGCTGGGCGGGCATGGCCGATGCCGACACCGCCGTCGTACAGGACGCCCACCTGGGCGGGTACCCAGTCTGCCTCCTTGGAATCGAGTCGCGTTCGGTGCCGCGGCGCGGCTTCCCGCCCGCCGACGGTCCCGACACCTACACCGCCGGCACGCTCTTCCCGCGGTCGTCGAAGAAAGCGGCTCGCGCGATCAACGTGGCCAGCGGCAACCGACCGCTGGTGGTGCTGGCCAACCTGTCGGGCTTCGACGGCTCGCCTGACTCGATGCGCAACCTGCAACTTGAGTACGGCGCCGAGATCGGTCGGGCGATCGTCAACTTCGACGGCCCCATCGTGTTCTGCGTCATCTCGCGCTACCACGGCGGCGCTTTCGTAGTCTTCTCCAAGGCGCTCAACCCAGGCATGACGGTGTTAGCGCTCGAGGGGTCGGTCGCTTCGGTGATCGGTGGCGCGCCTGCCGCGGCAGTCGTGTTCGCCGGTGAGGTCGACAAACGCGCGGCCACCACACCCTCGATGCTGGCCCTGAACGAGCAGCTAGCGCAGGCAACGGGGGCCGAGCGAAGCAAACTGTTGGTCGAGCAAGCCGATCTGCGTGCGGCAACCCGTGCGGAGAAGATCAGCGAGGTCGCGGCGGAGTTCGACGCCATCCACAACATCCACCGCGCGGTGGAGGTCGGCTCCGTCGACGCCGTCATCTCGGCCGCGACTCTGCGCCCGCAGATCGTGGCGGCCATCGAGGCATACCGGGGAACCTCCTGAAGAGGCTGGAGGTCGCTGTCATCGGCGGCGGGCAAGCAGGACTGGCCGTCGGCTACTACCTGCGCCGCGGCGGCCTCGTCGCCGGACGGGACTTCGTCATCTTCGACGCCAACGCTGAGCCGGGCGGGGCGTGGCCAGGGATGTGGGACGGCTTGCGCCTGTTCTCGCCTGCGACGTACTCCTCGCTGCCTGGGTGGATGATGCCGCCCTGGGACGACGCCACGCGCGGTTTCCCCACCCGTGATCACGTTGTGGACTATCTGACTCGGTACGAGGCGCGCTACGAGTTGGCCGTCCGGCGCCCGGCGGAGGTGACCTCCGTGAAGCGGTCGGCGGGGGATGCCGACGGTCCTCTCGTCCTACGCACCGATGAGGGCGAGGTGTCGGCCCGCGTGGTCGTCTCGACCACGGGCACCTGGACTCAACCGTTCTGGCCGCACTACCCCGGGGCAGCCGAGTTCGAGGGGCGGCAGCTGCACACGGCGCAGTACCGCAGTCCGGAAGAGTTCGCCGGGCAGCGCGTCACGATCGTCGGCGGCGGCAACTCCGGGGCTCAGATCGTCGCCGAGGTGTCAGCGGTCGCGGAGGTGACGTGGGTGACCAACCGGCCACCTCGGTTCCTGCCCGACGACGTGGACGGACGGGCGCTGTTCGCGACGGCGACCCAGCGGGCCAACGCATTGCGCAGCGGCAGCGATCACCCCGGAGTGGGGGGACTGGGCGACATCGTGATGATCCCCAGCGTTCGCGCCGCCCGGGACCGCGGTGCCCTGGCCGCGCTGCCCATGTTCAGCCGACTGTCCGCGTCCGGTCCGATCTGGTCGGACGACACGCAACGGGCCGCCGACGCGATCATCTGGTGCACCGGATTCCGTCCCGCGCTGAGACATCTCCAACCCCTGCGGCTGACCAGGGAGTCCGGACATCCCCAGCTTCGCGGGCCCGCGGGCACGCAATCGGTCGAAGCGCCGCGACTGCATCTGCTCGGGTACGGCGACTGGTCCGGTCCGGCGTCCGCCACGCTGATCGGGGCGGGTCGGACCGCACGTGAAACCGCGCGGGTCGTGTTCGAGCAGGTGGGCATTCGCTAGGGGTGCCGGACGTGGTTCGTCTTGGTGTTTCGTGGTGGTTGGGCGGGTCTGTTGCTGGTGGTGTCGAATCAGCAGGTCTGTCCGACGAGGAGCTGGCGAGGTCGGGACTAAGGGCACTGACGTTTCGACGCGGCGGGACGCAGGCTGGGGGCATGGACAACAACGAGTCGACGCACGACTACATGCGGGGGTGAGGTTGTGGACCAGATGAGCGCGCTCGACAGCGCCTTCCTGCACGCCGAAACGCCTCAGGCGTCGCTACACATCGCGAGCCTCGCGATCTTCGAGGGCCCCGAACCAGAGATCACCGAGGTCGCTGCTGCGATCGAGGCCAAACTCCCCGCGGTGCCGCGGTGGCGGCAACGTCGACGCAAGGTGCTCCTGGATCTGGGGCGCCCGGTCTGGGTCGACGACAACGAGTTCAACCTCGACGCGCATGTGTTGCACCACCAGGTGCCCACGCCGGGCGGGTCGCACGAACTGCACGAGATCGTGGACTGGATCATGTCCCAGCACCTCGACCTCGATCGACCGCTCTGGGAGGTCTGGATGCTGGGTGGGCTCGAGGCAGGGCGCTGGGCCCTGGTCATCAAGGCGCACCACAGCATGGTCGACGGAATCGCCGGGACCGACCTGTTGTCCACCTTGTTGGATCACTCGCCCGACGACCACTCGTCGTACGACGCGGACCAAACTTGGACACCCGCCCCTGAACCGACCTCCCTCGAACTCGCCACCAGCGCTGTGCGTGCGTCTGCTCTCTTACGCTTGCGCGAGGCTCAGGCGTTGACCCGCTCGGTCGCCGAGATGGCGCTCCACCCCAAGGCGGCGACCGGTCGCACGCTCGACGTGGCTCGCGGACTGCTCGGGTTCGCCACCGCC
>CBDTZB010000248.1:0-4734 GCA_965364795.1 uncultured Nocardioides sp. | reverse complement strand
GGAAGCGATCGCTGAGGTCCCAGACGTAGAACGGGATGCCGATGATGTCGGCGGCTCGTCGAGCGTCGTTGCTGTCCTCGATCGTGCAGCACCCGCGAGCACCGGAGCGATAGGACTGGGGGTTGCGGGACAGGGCGAGGTGGATGCCGGTCACTTCGTGTCCGGCCTCGTGGGCGCGGGCGGCGGCCACGGCGGAGTCGACTCCACCGGACATGGCAGCAATGACTCTCATCGACGACTCCCCCGGGCTCGTTCGACGACCGGTCCAATCGCCTCGACCACCGCGTCGACGTCCGCTTGCGTCGTGGTGTGACCCAAGGAGAACCGCAAGGAGTGCCGTGCTTCCTCATCGGAGCACCCCATCGCCAACAGCACATGGGAAGGCTGGGGCACCCCGGCCGAGCAGGCCGATCCGGTGGAGCAGGCGATCCCCCGCGCATCGAGCAGCATCAGCAGGGAGTCGCCCTCACAGCCCGCGAAGCCCAGATGCGCGTTCCCAGGCAAGCGGAGGGTGGGGTGGCCGTGGAGGTGCGAATCGGGGACTGCGGCCAGGACCCGGGTGACCAGGTCGTCGCGCAGGGCCGCGAGCCGACTGGTGTGCTCGGCCTGATGCTTCACCGCCAACTCCACCGCCGTCGCGAAGCCCGCAATGGCGGGTGTGTCCAGGGTTCCGCTGCGGATGTCTCGCTCCTGTCCACCCCCGTGGGCCAGGGGTGTGACGGAGAGTTCGCGGCGCGCAATCAGCGCCCCGACACCGTAGGGTCCGCCGACCTTGTGTCCGGTGACCGTCATGGCGTCAACGCCACTGGCCGCGAAGTCCAGGGGCACCGATCCCAGCGCCTGCACGGCGTCGGTGTGCACGGGGATCCCGTGCTCAGCGGCGATGGACACGATCTCGTCGATGGGCTGAAGAGTGCCGACCTCGTTGTTGGCCCACATCACCGAGATCAATGACACCGGGCGTTGACTCACGAGTTCGCGCAACTCGTCAACATCGAGGCGTCCGGTGCCGTCCACGCTCACGAGGCAGACCTCGGCCTCGTTGACGTCCTGGAGCCAATGGATCGGGTCGAGGACCGCATGGTGTTCCACGGCACTGGAGATCAGTCGGGGAGTCGGACCCAGGCCCGCAGCCCGCGCCCAGTGGATGCCCTTGATGGCCAAGTTGTCGGCCTCGGTCCCACCGGAGGTGAAAACCACTTCGCCAGGACGGCAGTTGAGGGCCGCGGCGATGGTCTCGCGGGATTCCTCGACCACTCTCCGGGACGATCGGCCAGCCGCGTGCAGTGAGCTCGCGTTGCCGACCTCACCGAGGTGAGCGGTCATCGCAGCGATGGCCGCCGGATGCATCGGGGTCGTGGCAGCATGGTCGAGGTAGACGACCGGTCGTGATTCCATAACCCGCCCAGCCTACGACTCGACGTTTGCGCCAGCCTCAGCGGCGGGCAATCACCGCGACCACGGCCCGATGATCGCTCGCGGGAAGGTCAACGGTCCCCGTCTGGACGATCGCTATATCGGAGCTGACCAAGACATGATCGATCGCCACCGTGGGCGGCAACCAGCCAAGGATCGGATGATGACCGTTGGCCGGCCAGGTCGGTGCCAGGACCCCGTTCGTGATCTCTACGGAGTCGCGATACCCGCTCTCCGAGAGTCGTCGCATCGGGTAGTGGTCCATGCTCGCGTTGAAGTCACCCATGATCAGATCCGGGTCGTACTTCCCCACTGCGGCATACACCGCGTCGTGATCTGCCCGCCACTGAGCGGGGTCGAGGGGAGGCCGCGGGTGAACCGCAAGCACCACAAGGCCTTGCGTGGTGGCGACCACCGAGTCTAGGTCGGTGTCGATGCGCGCCACATCCGCGAAGGGCTTGCGGCTGAAAATCATCGTGCCCTCCCCTGTCGCCCCGGGGGCCCCGGCTTGGAAGGGCAGCACCCGGCCGAGCCCCACGCGCGTCATGTCGCGTAAGGATCGATCGGTGATCTCGTTGACGACCAGAAGATCCACGTCACGGTCGCGCACCTGATCGACCAGCGTCACCACATCCGCCTTACCGGCCAGCAGATTGGCCGTCATCACGCGCAGCGGAGTGGTACCGGCCGCAGGCACCGGGTGGGGACCCAGGAACTGGGGTGAGAACCAGTAGAAGTGCGCCCCCAGACCCAACAGGGCCACGGCGGTCGCCGCTATGAGCGGGGCCTTGATGCGTGCTCCCCAGACGGCGACGCCTCCCAACGCCACCAACGCCAGGAAATAGAGAATCAACGCGTAGGGAGTGAAGGCCTGGATCTGGAGGGCCGTGCTGCTGTCCGGCTCAACGAGGCGCACCAGAGTCAGCGTTCCGGCCGGAACCATGAGGACCACGAACGCGGTCCACCACATGGTCTCGATTCCCCGCACCTTGGCAACCTATCGTCCACCGGCGGGAAGGTCCGCCGAGTCCGTTTAGATGTCCCAGAACGTGACCTTCAGCGTCCTGG
Organism: uncultured Nocardioides sp.; assembly: GCA_965364795.1. Classification (GTDB taxonomy): domain Bacteria; phylum Actinomycetota; class Actinomycetes; order Propionibacteriales; family Nocardioidaceae; genus Nocardioides. The sequence goes on along the minus strand of CBDTZB010000248.1, from coordinate 2,250 downwards.
GCGAGAACTACAGGATGACCAGGTCGTCTCGGTGGACGATCTCGCGGTCGTACGACGGTCCCAGAGCCGTCCGCAGCTCCGAGGTCGAGCGACCCGCAAGTTGGGGAATCTCCTCGGCGTCGAAGTTCACCAGCCCGCGTCCCACCCGGATCCCGTCGGGTCCGCGTAGATCAACCGGGTCGCCGGCTACGAACTCACCTTCGGCCCCGGTCACCCCGGCAGCCAACAACGATGCCCGGCCGCCGATCAGAGCCCGCACCGCGCCTTCGTCGAGTTGCACGCTGCCCCGGGTCTCGGTGGCGTGAGCCAGCCAAAGCAGCCGGCTGGACTTTCGGCGCCCGGTGGCGTGGAAGTACGTACCGACTTCCTCACCCGCCAGCGCCTGCGCGGCCCGGGCCGCGCTGGTGAGCACGACCGGGATGCCGGCCTGGGTCGCGATCCGGGCGGCCTCCACCTTGGTCACCATCCCGCCGGTTCCCACCCCCGCTGCGCCAACGCTGCCGACCCGCACCGTGCCGAGGTCTTGGGTTGAGGTGACCTCCGAGATGAGGGTGGTTCCGGCTTCGTGGGGAGGTCCGTCGTAGAGGCCGTCGACGTCGGAGAGCAGGACCAGCAGATCGGCCCGCACGGCGTGCGCGACCAGGGAGGCCAATCGGTCGTTGTCACCGAATCGGATCTCGGTCGTGGCCACCGTGTCGTTCTCGTTGACGATCGGCAGGACGCCGAGCTCGAGAAGCTGGGTGAAGGTCGCCGACGCGTTGCGATAGTGCGATCGACGCGTCAGATCATCAAGGGTCAGCAGCACCTGACCGGCGATCAGACCGTAGCGAGCGAGTTCCTCGGTGTAGCGGTGGACAAGGATGCCCTGTCCGACCGAGGCGGCGGCCTGCTGAGCGGCAAGTCCCTTTGGTCGGCGGCGGAGGCCGAGCGGGGCGAGACCGGCGGCAATGGCTCCTGAAGAAACCAGCACCACCTCGCGCCCCTGCGCCCGCGACGCAGCCAGCACATCGACCAGCGCTCGCAGCCGATCCTGATCGAGGCCGCCCTCAGCGGTGGTCAGTGACGAGGACCCCACCTTCACCACGACGCGCTGCGCTGCACGCACGGCAGCGCGCCCCGATGCCAGGGTCATGACCCGGGGTCCGACTCGTTCCAGTCAGGATCAGATGCGGTGCCGATCTCGTACGATTGAGGACCCAGCTCTTCTTCGGGCTGGCCGTACTTCTCGGGCTGATCCAAACGACGGGCCACGTCGGCGCGGGTCTCGTTGTCCGTGCGGTTAGGCATGGACTCCTCGATGGCGCGGCGTCGCGCCGCAGCCGGACGGGACTCCTCGAAGCGGGTGTCCTCACCACGACGAGCGAGGTTGTCCCCGCCGGTGTCGATGCCCGGTTTGAAGTCGAAGACGACTGCTTCGTCGCCGGGCCCGATCAGCACGGTGTCGCCCTCCTCGGCGCCCATCCGCTGCAGGCGTGATTCCACGCCCAGACGGTTGAGCCGGTCGGCGAGGAAGCCGACGGCCTCATCGTTGGTGAAGTCGGTCTGGCGCACCCAACGTTCGGGCTTGAGACCACGCACCAGCCAGCCGTCCTCAGTCTCGGTGATGGTGAAGTCACCCTTGCCGTCGATGCTGGGGGGTCGCAGCACGATCCTCGTGGCGACCTCAAACTCACGCTCGGCCCGGGCGGCGTTGACGATCTCGGCCATCGCGAACTTCAGCTGAGGCAGTCCTTCACCCGAGGCTGCCGAGATCGGGAAGACCCGCAGTCCACGGGCTCGCAGGTCCTCGATGGTGATGTCGGAGATGTCGCGACCGTCGGGAACATCGATCTTGTTTAGAGCGACCAGTCGGGGCCGGTCCTCCAGGCCGCCGTAGCGGGCCAGCTCGTTCTCAATGACATCGAGGTCATCGGCGGGGTTACGTCCCGGCTCCATGGTTGCGGTGTCCAACACATGCACCAGCGCCGCGCAGCGTTCGATGTGGCGCAGGAAGTCGTGGCCCAGACCGCGGCCCTCGCTGGCACCTTCGATGAGTCCGGGTACGTCGGCGACCGTGTAGGTCGTCTCCCCTGCCGTGACCACGCCGAGGTTGGGCACCAACGTGGTGAACGGGTAGTCAGCGATCTTGGGCCGCGCACGCGAGATGGCTGCAATCACACTGGACTTGCCGGCGCTGGGGAATCCCACCAGCCCGATGTCCGCGACCACCTTGAGTTCGAGGATGACATCGAGCTCGTCACCCGGTTCACC
>CBDTZB010000247.1:0-4758 GCA_965364795.1 uncultured Nocardioides sp. | reverse complement strand
GTGAACCCAGGGGGTAGCGCGAGGTGTCGAGGAGGGGGCACCGGCACAATCTTGCACGTGACTGTAGAAATCCGCCGGGGTTCCGCCCGGTTCGCGGAACGTACCGAGGGTCGGTTGACCCACCATTCGCTGTCGTTCGGGGAGCGCTACGACCCCGAACGGCTCTCTTTCGGGCCGATGGTCTGCCATGACGACCACCTTCTGGGGAGCGGTCGAGGCTTCGACCTGCACCAGCACTCCGACCTCGAAATCGTGTCGTACGTCGTTTCGGGAGCCCTGCGGCACACCGACGCGTCCGGGGAATCGGTGATCGTGCCCGCCGGGTCGGTCGCGGTTCTCAGCACGGGTGACGCGGTGGAGCATGCCGAGCACGCCTCCGACGAGGGTCCGTGTCGCTTCGTGCAGACCTGGCTGCGCCCCGGCGAGCCGCCCCACACCACGTCGTACGCCCTCAGCACGCCGCCGGTGGAGCCGGGCGTCCCGGTCCTGATCGCGCAACCGCGCCCCGACGCAGTGCTCTACGCCCTGCACCTGAACCCGGGGACGCCGGTCGAACTGCCCAGTGGCCCGCTCGTTCACGCCTACGTGGTGACCGGCGCGCTCACCCGATCCTCGATGGCCGAGCCACTCAGCGCAGGCGACGCCTTCGAGATGACCGACGAGCCGGCCCATTCCGTGGCCGCCGGAGTGCCGTCGCTGTTGTTGGTCTGGGTCTTCCAGGTCTTTTGACCCTGTTCTGAGGTCGCCCCAGCGTGTTGGATGGCCTCATGCGCAGCGAACTCTTCGACCAATCCCTGCAAGAGAACGAGACGACCCAGCGGTTCGTCCAGCAGAATTCCCAGATGCTCCGGGTCGCCTTGGGCGAGCCCGTGCTCGCGGTGAAGGGCTCGATGGTGGCCTTCCAGGGCCAGATCCAGTTCGAGCACGAGAAGGCTGGCAGCATGGGCAAGCTGCTCAAGAAGATGGTCACCTCCGAAGACAACCCCCTCATGCGGGTGCATGGTCAGGGGGAAGTCTTCTTCGCCAACGAGTCCGGCTACATCTACCTGGTCGAGCTGACCGGTGACGCGATCAGCATCAACGGCCGCAACCTGTTGGCGTTCGACGCCGCTCTGACCTGGGACATCAACCGCACCAAGGGCGCGGGCATCCTCGCTGGCGGCCTGTTCAACACCACGGTCAGCGGCGAGGGCACGGTCGCGCTGTGCACCGTAGGCAAGCCGGTCCTGCTGGACTGCTCCCAGCAGCCGACGTACGTCGACACCCAAGCCTGCGTTGCCTGGTCGGCCAACCTCGTGCCTCAGGTGGTGAACTCGATGAAGATGTCCTCGCTGATCCGCGGCGGGTCCGGCGAAGCGTTCCAGTACGCCTTCCACGGCCCGGGTTTCGTGATCGTGCAGCCCTACGAGTGGAAGCCGCAGAACACCCAGAGCAGTAGCTGACCCGTACGCCGTGAGTCGCGGTCTCGACAGGCTCGACCTGCGGGGCCTGTCCGCCCCTGCGGGGCCCGCGGCTAGCGGGGCCCCGCCTAGGGGCTTTAGGCGATGATCGACAACGCTCCGGGGAGCACTTGGGCCACGCACGGTGGCGACTTCAGCGCCGGCAGGACGCCCAGGGGTTCGCCGTCGCCGCCGACCCGTACGGGTCCACGGGCACCCTGGGCGCGGATCTCGATCCGGCGTCCGCGCAGCACGGTCACCTCGGGACGGGAGACGTGTTCGCCGTCGTACACCGTCGGCAGGGCCCGCATCAGGCCCAGCTTCGAAGATGCTTCGATGGCCACGATCTCGAGGAGGCCGTCGTCCACGACCGCGGTGGGCGCGATCTTCATGCCCTTGCCGTAGTACGCCGAGTTCGCGATGACGACATTCGAGGCGCAGAACGTGTGCTCCACGCCGTCGACCGACACCAGGTAGTTGGCGGGTCGGTAGGCGGCGAGCGCCCGCAAGGCTGCGTAGGGGTACTGCAACGTGCGTGGAAGCCAGGTCGCCCGGTCCACGATCTCCGCGGCGTGGGCGTCGACGCCGGAGTAGACCGAGCCCGCCACGATGCGCGGGGCTGCCCCAGGCACGTTCCAGGAGATCAGGTCGACCTGACGCACCGCACCCTCGAGTAGCAGTTTCGCCTCACCCTCGGGGGTCTCGGGCAATCCGAGCATCCGGGCGAAGTCGTTGCCACGCCCCGCGGGAATCACGGCCAGGGTCCCTCCCACGGCGTGGACAGAACCGGCCAGCGACGACAACATCCCATCGCCGCCCACCGAGACGACCACGTCGCCGCGATCGATCGCCTGGTGGACCAGGTTGCCCATGGCCTTGGGACCTGGGGAGTAGGTGACGTCAACGCGGGCACCCGCGTCGCGCAGCAACCGCGCGACCGGGACGACCGCCTCAGGGGCGGCTCCCCCACCTGAGTTGGGATTGACCAGGAAGGTGAAGGAACGACTCGACCCGCTCACGGGTTGTCTCCGGTCACCGCTCACGGGATCAGTACCCCCGGGTTGAGGATCCCGGTGGGGTCGAGGTCGGCCTTGACCGCGCGCAGGACGGAGGCGCCGAGTTCACCGATCTCCGCGGTGAGCCACGGCTTGTGGTCGGTGCCGACCGCGTGGTGGTGGGTGATGGAGGCACCCTGCTCGCTGATGGCGTCGCAGGCGGCAGTCTTGGCGGCGAGCCAGCGCTCGAGACCACCGGTGGTGCCACCGGTCGCGGCGACGGTGAAGTAGAGCGAGCAGCCGGTCTCGTAGACGTGACTGATGTGGCACAGCACGATCGTGCCCTCACCCAGCGAGGTCTCCAACGCGGTCTTCACTGCGGTGTAGAGAGCCTCGCGGTTGGACCACCAGGTGACGGTCTCGAGGGTCTCGACCAGGACACCGACGTCCAGGAGCGAGTCGCGAAGGTACGGCGCGTTGAAGCGTCCGTGAGCCCAGGCGTCACCGGCGTCGGTGCCAACGTTGGTGCCGCCCAGACCGCTGAGCACCGAAGTCACGGCAAGGCGCTTGGCCTCCACCGCTTCGGGGGTTCCCTCATAGCCGGTGATCATTAGGCAACCGGGGTCGCCGGCGCCGCCGACGGCATCGGGGTTGGCCAGGTTGATGGCGGTCTCGGCCTCGTCAGAGAGACGAATGACGCTCGGCAGCAGGCCCGACTGGGTCAGCGTGCGCATGGCTTCGGCGCCGGCGGTGAAGGAGGGCCAGCGCCATCCCTCGTAAACCAGTTTCTCCGGGACGGGTCGAACACGGACGGTGACCTCGGTGATGACACCGAAGGCGCCTTCAGAGCCGAGGACGAGTTGGCGCAGGTCCGGTCCGGCGGCGTTGGCCGGGGAGCTGCCCAAACGCCACTCACCGCGCGGGGTGGCAACGCGCAGGGCAACGACCAGGGCGTCGAAGCGGCCATAGCCGGCGCTGGACTGACCGCTGGAGCGGGTAGCGGCGAAGCCGCCGATCGTGGCGTACTGGAAGGACTGCGGGTAGTGCCCCAGGGTCAGTCCCTCGGCGGCGAGTAGGGCCTCTGCCTCGGGACCACGCAGGCCGGGTTCGAGGGTCGCGGTCATCGAGGTGTGGTCCACCGAGAGCAGCGACTTCATCCGGATCAGGTCCAAGGACACGCAGCCGGCGTACCCACCGGTGCGGGCGACGAGGCCGCCGACGACCGACGTCCCGCCGCCGAAGGGGACGACCGCCAAGCGGTGCTCCACGGCGAAGGCCAGAACGGCGGCCACCTCATCGTGGGTGGAGGGACGAACCACGACATCGGGGGCGTCGGCGAGGTCACCGGCCCGGGCCTTAAGCAGGTCCGGGGTGGACTTGCCGCGGGTGCGCAAGCGGCGAGTGGCGTCGTCGGTCAGCACATTCGCGGCGCCCAGCAGATCCTTGAGCTGGTCGATGAGCTCTGCGGAGATCCCGACTGCAGGGAGGGTGACGTTCTTGGTGGCGGGGTTCTCGGTGAGACCGAAAGCCATCTCCACGAGGTCCCGAGCACCGCTCGGCAACACCGTCTGAGAGGTCGGGTCGCCCCACCGTTGTGGGTGCATCTCGGTCTGCTCGTGGGCCGGGTTCAATGTGGTCATGTGTTACAGTGTTACACATGTCGTCACTTCGTAACAACCACTTGGGCCGAACTGGTCTTAACGGGTTAGACCAGTTGGACGCCACCGCCGTCCCACAGCAGGGTCCCCGAGAGGCCCGCAACGGGTACCTCGACGCCGCTCGGGACTGCATCCTCGACGTGGGCTGGCGGCGTACGACGCTCACCGAGGTGGCTCGCCGAGCCGGGGTCTCCCGGATGACGATCTACCGGGCATGGCCGGACATGCCTCAACTCCTGGCTGACCTGATGGCCCGCGAGTGGTCCGGCGTGATCGAGGCGGTGCTTCATGAGCAGGAGCAACGCAGCGGCGTCGCACGACTGGTCGCTCAAGTGACCGCAACGGTGGCCGAGCTGCGAGAGAACGAACTGTTCGTTCGCATCGTCGAGTTGGACCCCGAACTGATCCTTCCGTACCTCTTCTACCGCCGTGGGCGCTCCCAGAGCCTCGTCCTAGACCTCACCGAGGCGGCCGTGCGCGCCGGGCAGGAGGCGGGCGACATCCGCGCCGGCAACCCGACAACCCTGGCGCGCACCCTGATGCTGACGGGGTACGGCTTCGTGTTCTCCGCGCAGACGGTGCTGGACGACGACTGCACCGAAGAACAGCTCAACGCCGAACTCACCGAACTCCTGACCCGGGCCCTGCAGCCATGAGCGCCCCTAC
>CBDTZB010000246.1:0-4777 GCA_965364795.1 uncultured Nocardioides sp. | reverse complement strand
GCTTCCTTGGCTTCAGCCTCGCCCTGTGCACGGGCCCGCAGCAGGGCGGCCGGAGCCACCTGCTCAACGGTCAGTCCACGACGTGCGGCAACGGACTCGGGGGTCTCCAGCATGCGGAGAGCCTCGACCGTGGCGTGCACGATGTTGATCTGGTTCGACGACCCGAGCGACTTGCTCAGGATGTCGTGGATGCCGGCGCATTCCAGCACCGCACGCACGGGACCACCGGCAATCACACCGGTACCAGGAGCGGCAGGGCGCAGCATGACTACGCCGGCCGCCTTTTCGCCCTGGACGGGGTGAGGGATGGTTCCCTGCACGCGAGGAACGCGGAAGAAACTCTTCTTCGCCTCCTCGACACCCTTGGCGATTGCCGCGGGCACCTCTTTGGCCTTGCCGTAGCCGACGCCTACCAGTCCGTCGCCGTCACCGACGACGACCAGAGCGGTGAAGCTGAACCGACGTCCACCCTTGACGACCTTGGCGACACGGTTGATGGCCACGACGCGCTCGACGTATTGGTTCTTGTCGGCACCCTGTCCGCGACCTCCGTCGCGACCTCGGCCGCCGCCTTGGCCCCCGGCGCGCTGTCCACGCTGAGCTCCACTCATGAGTCTCTTCCCTCTTTCCGTACTGACATGACCATCAGAAGGTCAGGCCGCCCTCGCGGGCGCCATCGGCTAGGGCCGCGATCCGGCCGTGGTACTTGTTGCCAGCGCGGTCGAAGACCACGCCATCGATCCCGGCCGACTTGGCCCGTTCGGCGACGAGCTCGCCGACCTTCTTTGCCTTGGCCGTCTTGTCCCCGTCGAAGGAGCGGAGATCCGCTTCCATCGTCGAGGCGTACGCCACGGTCTTGCCCACGAGGTCGTCGACCACCTGGACACTGATGTGCTTGGTGGACCGGGTGACCACGAGACGCGGTCGCTCGGCCGTACCGGAGATCTTCTTCCGCCCGCGCTTCTGGCGCAGCAGACGCGAACGCTGACGCGTAGCGGTGTGCTTGTTGTGCCTCAGGGAGATCGCCATGTCACTTACCAGCCTTTCCGACCTTGCGGCGGACTTGCTCGCCGGCGTAACGCACGCCCTTGCCCTTGTAGGGCTCAGGCTTACGCAGTTTGCGAATGTTCGCGGCGGTCTCGCCAACGAGTTGCTTGTCGATTCCCTGAACAGCCATCTTCGTGGGGGACTCCACAGCGAAGGTGATGCCCTCCGGGGCGTCAACGGTGATCGAGTGCGAGTAGCCGAGCTGGAACTCCAGCTGCGTGGGGCCCTTGGACAGGACCCGGTAACCGACACCGACGATCTCGAGCTTCTTCTCATAACCGTCAGTGACGCCGACGACCATGTTGTTGACCAACGTGCGGCTCAACCCGTGCAGGGCCTTGCTCTCACGCTCGTCATCGGGACGGTTGACGTCGAGGACGCCGTCGTTCTGAGTCACCGTGATCGGCGAGGCGACGGTGTGCGACAGGGTGCCCTTGGGGCCCTTGACGGTCACGTGAGCCTGGTCGATGGTCACCGTCACACCGGACGGGACCGCGATGGGGAGCTTGCCAATACGCGACATGCTGTATATCTCCTCTGGTCTCGTAGGTCCGGGTTACCAGACGTAGGCGAGGACTTCCCCACCTACGCCCTTCTGGTTTGCCTGGCGGTCGGTGAGCAGCCCTTGGCTGGTCGAGATGATCGCGACGCCGAGGCCGCCGAGCACCTTGGGCAGGCCGGTGGACTTGGCGTAGACGCGCAGTCCGGGCTTGCTGATACGACGCAGGCCGGCGAGCGAGCGCTCACGATTGCGGCCGTACTTCAAGGTGACGGTGAGGGTCTGGCCCACACCCTCGTTGTCGGCGACGGCGAAGGAGGTGATGTACCCCTCCTGCTTGAGGATCTCAGCAACACCCTGCTTCAACTTGCTGTAGGGCATTGCGACCTCGTCGTGGAACGCCGTGTTGGCGTTGCGCAGACGCGTGAGCATGTCTGCAATCGGGTCAGTCATCGTCATTGCGGTTGTGTTCTCTCTCTTCTGTGGTTTCCACGCGGACTCTGTCCGGATGGACCTTCAGCGGTTGGTATGGAGTGGTCTCTTCGGCTTGTGGTTCCTGAGCCTGTCGAAGGGCGACCAGCGGCGGGCGCGGATCACCAAGAGGACTTGGTGACTCCGGGGAGCTCGCCACGGTGGGCCATTTCACGCAGGCAGATCCGGCACAGGCCGAACTTGCGGTAGACCGCCTTGGGGCGACCACAACGCTGGCAACGGGTGTACCCGCGCACGGCGAACTTGGGCTTACGAGCCGCCTTGACCTTCAGCGAAGTCTTCGCCATCTCAGTTGCCTTCCTTGAACGGGAAGCCGAGGTGCTTAAGCAGCGCCCGGCCATGGTCGTCGGTGGTCGCCGTGGTGACGACCGTGATGTCCATGCCCCGCTGACGGTCGACCTTGTCCTGGTCGATCTCGTGGAACATGACCTGCTCGGTCAGACCGAACGTGTAGTTGCCGTTGCCATCGAACTGGTTGGCCGACAGACCACGGAAGTCGCGGATACGCGGCAGAGCCAGCGACAGCAGACGGTCGAGGAACTCCCACATCCGGTCGCCCCGCAGCGTCACGTGGGTGCCGATGGGCATACCCTCGCGCAGCTTGTACTGGGCGATGGACTTGCGAGCCTTCGTCACCGACGGCTTCTGACCCGTGATCGTGGTCAGGTCGCGGATGGCGCCTTCGATCAGCTTCGAGTCGCGAGCGGCTTCACCGACACCCATGTTGACCACAATCTTGGTCAAGCCGGGCACCTGCATGACGTTGCTGATCTCGAACTCAGACTGCAGGGCCGGAAGGATCTCTTCGCGGTAGCGGGTCTTCAAACGCGGGACGGCGGGGGCCTCAACGGCCGTGCCTTCCTCGGTCTTGGTCTCAGACATCAGATCTCCTCACCGGTCTTGCGCGAGATGCGGACGCTTCGCGTCGAGGGGTACGTCGACCCGTCGGGGCGGCGCTTGGTGACCTCGTCACGGCGGAAGCCGATCCGGGTCACGCCGTCGCCCTCGACCAGCATCACGTTGGAAACGTGGATGGCAGCTTCGGTGGTGATGATGCCGCCAGTGGTGCCGGCACGACCGCCCTGGTTGACCACCTTGGTGTGCTTCTTGATGCGGTTCACACCTTCGACGATCACCCGGTGGTCCTCACGCAAGACCTTGATGACCTTGCCCTCGGCGCCCTTGTCCTTGCCAGCGATCACCTTGACGGTGTCACCCTTTTTGATGTTCACAGAGTTCTTTCCCATCAGAGCACCTCCGGAGCCAGCGAGATGATCTTCATGAACTTCTTGTCACGCAGCTCGCGACCCACGGGACCGAAGATACGCGTGCCGCGGGGCTCGCCATCGGTCTTGAGGATCACGGCGGCGTTCTCGTCGAATTTGATGTAGGAACCGTCGGGACGACGGCGTTCCTTGACGGTGCGCACGATGACGGCCTTGACGACGTCGCCCTTCTTGACGTTGCCGCCAGGGATCGCGTCCTTGACGGTCGCGACGATGACGTCACCGATGCCGGCGTACCGACGACCGGAGCCACCGAGCACACGGATGCAGAGGATCTCCTTGGCGCCGGTGTTATCGGCGACCTTCATCCTCGACTCTTGCTGAATCACTTGGCCTTCTCCAGAATCTCCACGACGCGCCAGCGCTTCGTGGCCGAGAGGGGACGGGTCTCCATGATCAGGACGCGGTCGCCGATACCGCAGGCGTTGGGCTCATCGTGAGCCTTCAGCTTGCTGGTACGACGCAGCACCTTGCCGTAGAGAGCGTGCTTGACACGGTCCTCAACGGTGACCACGACGGTCTTGTCCATCTTGTCGCTCACGACCAGGCCTTCACGGACCTTACGCGAGTTGCGCTCGTCCGATCCGGAGTCCGCGGGCGTGGTTGCCTCGTTGTTCTCGCTCACGCGCTCGCCTCTTCCTCGTCATTGCTTGCTGCGCCCGGGGCGGTGCGAATGCCGAGCTCGCGCTCACGCACCACGGTGTAGATCCGGGCAATGTCCTTCTTGACTGTGCGCAGTCGGCCGTGGCTCTCCAGCTGGCCGGTGGCCGCCTGGAAGCGGAGGTTGAACAGCTCCTCCTTGGCCTCGCGCAGCTTCGCTTCGAGGTCGACGTTGTTGAAGTCGTCGAGCTCGTGCGCCTTGGTGCCCTGAGCCATCAGAAGTCACCCGCCTCTCGAGAGATGTACCGGCACTTCATCGGGAGCTTGTGCATCGCGCGGCGCATGGCCTCGCGAGCAGTCTCCTCATCAACACCGGAGAGTTCGAACATGACACGGCCGGGCTTGACGTTGGCGATCCACCACTCGGGTGAACCCTTACCGGAACCCATCCGGGTCTCGGCCGGCTTCTTGGTCAGCGGGCGGTCGGGGTAGATGTTGATCCACACCTTGCCGCCGCGCTTGATGTGACGGGTCATGGCGATACGAGCGGACTCGATCTGTCGGTTGGTCACGTAGTGACCCTCGACGGCCTGGATCCCGTAGTCGCCGAACGCGAGCGTGGTACCGCCCTTGGCCGCGCCGCGGCGCTTGGGGTGGTGCTGCTTACGGTGCTTGACCCTGCGTGGCATCAACATGGTCAGCTCTCCTTCCCGGCATCGCTGGCCGCGGGGGCTGCGCTGGAAGCAGCGTCGGCCGACGGAGCGGTCGACGTGCTGGACGGAGCGGTATCGCGGTCCGCCCGGGTGGGGCGATCTGCGCGAGTTCCGCGGGTGGGACGCTCGCCGCCACGCTG
>CBDTZB010000245.1:0-4796 GCA_965364795.1 uncultured Nocardioides sp. | reverse complement strand
TGTCGCCATCTCGGGCGTCCTCTACCTCTGTCCGTGCTGATAACTAGGAATTATCAACGGTGGACAATGAGGCGCTCGCTGGCGCTCTACGGCGGTCGATCGAGCTTCAACAAGCGGAGATGACCTCGACGCTGCTCCTCAACCCGGTCGAGAACGTCCCATTCGCAGACGATGTCGCCGTGGCGTCGGGGGTGCTGCATGGGCTCTACTCGTCCGACAAGGTGCGATCGAGAGATCAGCAGATCGCAGCGCCGATCCAGTTCGCTGGACGACGGGAGATGGCGGAGGACTGCCACGCGATCTACCAGGCTTGGGCTGCGGCGCTCGGCGCCGAGGATGCAACGCTGCGGACCCTTTCGGGCCTTCATGCCCACCTGGTCTTGTTTTTGTCAATCGCCCAGGCCGGGGACTCGGTCCTGCTGCTGCCCGTGGAGGCCGGGGGCCACCTGTCCGGCCGAGCCATCGTCGACCGGCTGGGCCTGCGGGTGATCGACATGGTGGTAGACGATCGAGCGCAGGCCGTCGACGTCGCCGCCACGATCGAGCGGCTCGGCGGGGTACGACCCGATTTCGTCTTCGTCGACCGCAGCGAAGGCTTGGTGGTGGAGGATCTCGCAGCACTGGCGAGGCTCGCAGTCAAGAGCAGTATCTTCGACGCGTCCCAGTACCTGACGAACATCATGTGCGGTGACCATCCGAACCCGTTCGGCAGCGGATTCGATCTCATGGTCGCAACCGTGCACAAGAACTTCCCTGGACCGCAGAAGGCGATGCTGGCGTGCCGAGAGCGTGACGACACATGGGATGCGCTTGTCCGTGGCGCCTCCACCTACGTCTCCAACTTCGACGTGACCAGCACCTACGCGGCGGGTCTGGCCCTGGCGAGGACCGATTGGCTCGCGGCCTACTCGCGGGAGATGCTCACCACGGCCGTGGCCCTGGAGTCCGAGCTGGCGCACCGAGAGGTGCCTGTGATCCGACGCGACCCCGAGAAGACTCCGACACACCACCTCTGGCTCCCGGAGCCCACGCGTGATGCTGCGTTCGAGACCTACGAGTCACTTGAGGCCTGCGGCCTCCTGACGAACTACCGCCTCCTTCCCTACGGTCTCGGGCACGGCCTGCGCCTCGGGACGAGCGGTGCCGTGCGCATCGGACTGCGCGCCCGCCACGTGCCAGAGCTCGCCGATCTGATCAGCGCGGTGCGCGCCGCTGGAGCGACCTCCCCACTGCGGGACCGGGCGCGAAAGTTCAACCGACGGATGTGGGCCGAGGGGCTAGACACTGCGTGGTGATGTGCCGGGCAGCGGACTCGGTCACGGGGAGGTTTGGCCATGCAACGCGAGTTCTACATCTTGTCGGCGCCGCGGCAGCTCGATCGCGTCGTCGAGCCGATGCCACCGCTCCCGCCGGACCGGGTCCGGGTTCGGTTCCTGTTCTGCGGCATCTGCGGCACGGACCTCCTCGGGTACGAGGGCGGTCGCCCGCTGGAGCCGGCTGAGTCGATGGGCCACGAGTTCATCGCGGAGGTGATCCAGGTCGGCTCGGCGGTGGATGGAATCGCAGTCGGGTCGATCGTCACGAGCGACCTGAACTTCCGATGTGGGAAGTGCGACCAGTGCGAGGGAGGCCGCTCGCATCTGTGCAGAACCGGGCAGGTCGGAGACTTCAGCAACCGCGGGTTCGCCAACGTGGGGGATCTCCACTGGGGCTACTTGGTGACGATTAACGCTGCCCCTGCCCCACACCTGACCTTGGTCGAGCCTCTGGCGTGCGCCATGCACGCCCTACAGCAGGCAGCGCCCATGCCTGGTGAGCGGCTCCTCGTCGTCGGGGGCGGCGGCATCGGCACATGCATAGCGCTGGCCCTCTGCTCAGACTCGATCCCGTTCGACATCGCCGAGCCGATGTCCTCTCGGCGGGAGGCGCTCGCTGCAGCTGCAGCGCCGTACGCGACTCCCCTGGGTGCTCCGGTGGGCGAGTACGACGTCGTGCTCGAGGTGTCAGGGAGCCCTTCTGGGCTGCGAGCCGCATGCGACCACGTCCGACCGGGCGGCAGGATCTGCACCATGAGCCACCTGGACGAAGCGGCCAGCGGAGACTTCCTGTTGCGGGCACTGACGCCCATGGACGTCTCGTTCACCATCAGCTACCTGGACGGCCCGCTGCAGACGATGCGGGATGCCGCCGATCTGCTCGTCTCGACGTGGGGCCCGGGCTGGGAGGCGCTGATCGAGGTCGTGCCCGTGGAGCACCTCGATCGCGCCGTTCGGAGTCGTCGCGGATCGGCGGCGTGCAAGACGATCGTCGACGTGCGCTCTCTCATGGGCGAGGGCCGAGGGATCCCTCCAGCCGACCAATGAGCTCGGCCGGCCGGATCCAGGCGACGGGCTGAGCTGCCGCCTCGAAGCTACCCCCGTCGGCGAGCCACGCAGGTGCGACCAAGAGGTGCCGGTAGGTGCCCAGCTCCCGCACGATCGCCGCGAGGCTGGCAAACGCATTGAGCTGAAATGAAGAGTCGCGCACGAGTCCTGCCGTTACGGCGAGAGCCTGGAGCGCGAATGCACCTCCCGCCGGGTAGCCGGCAGCCTTGGCATGCGCCTGCGCCCGCTCGACGGCTCGACGCGCGTCAGCGGCTCGGTCGAGGCGGGCGAGCGCAACGGCTCGTGCCGCCTCGCACTTCGCCAGCTCGATCCGGCTCCCAAGCCGGAGGTTGAGTGCTTCGGCGAGGTCGATGTCCTCCAACGAGCGCTGAGCGTCGGTCCAGCAGGCTGCCTCGGCGAGGTTCGTCCGAAGCTTCGCGGCGGGTCCGGGAACGTCACCGACGACGCTGAGCGCCTGCCGGTAGAGGGCCTCGGCTTCGGGCCAGAGACAGGAGAACCGGAAGGCATGCCCTCGCTGGCGGACGAGCTCGGCCCACTCGACCCCTGCCCGGGGCGTCACCAGCTCCGATGTTTCGAGCAGCAGGTGCGAGGCATCGATGAGATGACCGTCCATCGTTAAGAGGTCTGCGTGATGGAGCCGGATCCGGATGTCCGTCCGATCGGTCGGATCCATCGGATCGGTCTGTGCCACCAGGACCCGAAAGCGCTCACGGGCACTGCTGTAGTCCCCGGAGATCTCGGTGAGGTATGCGACCTCCATCTCGAAGGCGCGCATGCGATCCGCTAGCGCACCGGCCCGGGGCTCCAACTCCTCGAGCAGTCGCAGTCCGGCGACGGTGCCGGCGGTGCGGCGCGCCGCCAGGGCTCGGATGAACGCTGCGACGACCGCCGAGGAGCTCTTCTGTCCCCGGCCTCGATCCTTCACGTTCAACGACGCCAGGTCCTGCCAGCGTCCAGCGTCGTAGAGGTGGTAGCCCACGTCGACCAATCTCGCCACAGCGTCTTTGGGGACATCAATCGTCGCCCACCCGTCGAGCAGCGCCTGGTACATGCGGAGGATCGCTGCGAGATGCTCGCCGCCGATCGCCCGCCGCTCGACGTGTGTGGTGGCGGCAGCGAGTGCTGCCTCGACGATTCTGCGATCCCGTCTGGGCCGAAGCGCCAGCACGTAGTCCGTCAACAGGTCGTGGGTCGCGTAGAACCCGTCGCCGAGCGAGAGGACGAAAAACGACTCGGTGAAGTCCTCGAACGCGAGGTCACTTGGGGCTCGGCCGAGCGCGGCGAGGAGGGCGGCAAACGTGCCGCTGTCGAATACCCGGACGGCCGATACCGCGATCGCAAGGGCCCGGCCCTCGGCCGGCAGATGATCGAGGAACCGTGCGACTGCTCCTTCAGGATCTGTCGGAATCTCGTCGAGGTCGATCGCGCCATCTCTATCGATCTGGCCCTCGCAGACCTCGACTGTCGCTTCGAGGAAGAAGGGGATCCGCTGCGTCGCTTCCAGCACCCGGTCCTCGATCGCCTCGTCGATCTCGCCCAAACGGTTGAACACGAACAGCCGCGCATCGTCAATCGGAAGCTCGCCCAAGTGCAGCACCTGGCGAATGTGATCCAGGTCCGTCCCATCCCACGGCAGCGACATCCGGCTAGTGATGATGTGTAGGCCCCGTCCGAGCTCGAGAAGAAACGCCCGGAGCCAGGGCGCCCCGGCATCGAGAACTGACTGGGGTTGCTTCTCGTAGGCGTCATAGAAGATCGCGATCCGAGGGTCGCGTGGATCGCGCCGGAGGTCAGTTGCCAGATAGCCGGGCAGGCGCTCTCGGAGCGACCCCGGTTCATCGCGCAGATAATCGATCTCGGCGAATTCCTCCGAGTCGTATCGGAGCGTGCGCTTTACGGCCTTCCTAGACCGGCGGTACAGCTCCGATGCGAAGTCGATCTTGAGCGGCAACCCGACCTGCGACAGTGCGAGATCACCTGATCGTGATGCGAGGCTGGCGCTGCGACTCAATGGAGGTTGACCCGTAGCCTGGCGGTAGCGGGCCAGCGCTGTATCGAACAACAAGCGATCGCCCGGCATCTGCGCCCGAAGTACTTCAAGTGCGGTCGTCTCCGTGGTGCCCGCATCCGCATCGAGGCTTACCCAGGCCAGTTGGATCCGTCCACCGTCCGCCAAGATCTCCCGACGCACCTCCTGGAGGAGTCGGGACTTTCCAATTCCGCCAAGGCCCAGGATCTCGAATAGCGCAAGGTGCTCGGGATCGAGATTGAGCATGCCCGCATGGCTCCGCACCATCGCGAGCTGGGTGTCCCTGTTGACGAAGACGGACTCCCGCCGATGGCGTCGCACCACCGCGGATAATTCCTAGTTATCAGCACGGACAGAGGTAGAGGACGCCCGAGATGGCGACA
>CBDTZB010000244.1:0-4800 GCA_965364795.1 uncultured Nocardioides sp. | reverse complement strand
ATCTGGCCGGTGCGCCGAGTCCCTATCTCGTCGCCAACGTCGCGGACGAGCTCGTCGTTTCGGGTCTTACCGAGACCAAGACCGACACGGTCTTCGTGACCGTCACCGACGGTCAAACCACTCTTTCCGAAAGCAACGGGCGGACCAAGGTCGAGGACGACTCTCGCAAGTTCAATGTGCCCTTCTCGGCCGAGGACGTCGCCCGTTTGTCCGACGGTGAGTTGACCCTCACCGCTCGCAGCCGCGACCGCGCGGTCAACGACGGTCCCCGGGCCGAGATCACGATGATCAAGGACACCGTGGCGCCGGGCGTGGTGTCGACCGATCCGGCTGATGGTGCCAACGCGGAGAGCGACGGCTTCACCTACGTGGTGAACGCGACCGAGAACCTTGCTGACTCCAGTGCTGTCCGGCTCTACGACAGCACCGACGCCGAGGTTCCGGCGACGCTGGTGGTCGACGGCGACACGATGACTGTCACTCCCTCATCCCCGATCGCCGAAGGCCTGTACCGCGCCGAGATCGATCTCGTCGACGTCGCGGGCAACGCCATCGCAACGGAGTCCACGTCCTTCCGCATCGACAACGCAACACCCGACGCGCCAGTGGTCGAGTCGCCCCTGGGTGCGGTGAATGCCGCGAACGCTGGCGCCTACAGCATCTCTGGCATCGGAGAACCCGGCGCGAGGGTGAATGTCGACGCCGCTGGAGTCTCGGGCAGCGCCACGGTGGGCGTGGACGGCACCTGGACGGTCACCGTTGACCTCTCTGGGGTCGCCGACGGCGCCATCGTCGTGACCGCGACCCAGACCGACCTGGCCGACAAGACGAGCGCCGAGTCCGACCCGGAGTCCGCCGTCAAGGACACGGTTCGCCCGACACTCGCCGGCGTGAGCGCCACGCCTGAGGAGTCTTCAGCCGAAGCTCCGAACGCAACCATCACCGGCACGGTGAACGACGGTGCCGACCCGGCCAGCGGTGAAGCTGCCGCCGTTCAGGTGACCGCCGATGACACTGACCCGTCGACCGACCCGGTCGTCACGGACGGCGTTTCGGCCGTCGACGGCACCTTCTCGATCGACGTCGGTCTGAGCGCCCTAGCCGATGGGGAGATCACCTACGTCGTGATCGCCACGGACGACGCGGGCAATGACTCCGAGTCGATCCAGGTCACCAACGACCTGGACGCAACGGCGCCTGAGCGGCCCACGGTGACGGTGAGTCCTGACCCGGTCAACGCTGCGGGCGAGGAGTCCGTCACCGTCTCGGGCGATGCCGCCGGCTCCGACACGGTTCGGATCGTCGTCAGCGACGACGACGCGTCCACTCAGAATGTCGTCGCCAACGAGGTCCCGGTGACAGGCGGCTCGTACGACATCGCGCTGGACCTCTCGAGCCTGGTCGACGGGACCCTCAACGTCTCCGTCACGGGTAGCGACAGGGCCGGAAATGTTGGCCCAGCTGGCCTCGCCAGCACCACCAAGGACGTTGTCGCTCCGACGCTGCAGAGCAGCGAGCCGGTCAACGGCGCCACGGTTCCTGGTGACACGGTGCTGACCTTCACCTTCGACGAAGCAGTCACTGAAGCGGACGTCGTGTCCGACCCTGAGGTGCCGGGAAGCGTCACGGTCGACGCAGCAACCGTCACCTTCACCCCGGATGGTGACCTGCCCGACGGTGCACTGAGCGTGACCGTGAATGTGACCGACGAGGTCGCCAACCCAGGCAGCGGCCGGCTCGACATCACCGTCGACGCGACCGCTCCGAACCCGCCGAGCATCGACCAGCCCGAGACGGTCTCGATCCAGGCGCCGGCTCTGTCGCTGACGGGGTCTGCCGAGCCAGGGAGCACCGTCGAGGTCACGGTCGGTGACCGCCTGACAGAGGTTGCCTCCGACACCACGCGTGCCGATGAGAGCGGCGTCTGGGAGTTGATCCTGGATGTTGACTCGCTTGCCGAGGGTGACCTCACGGTCGCTGCCACAGCGGCTGATGGCCTGGAGAACGTGAGCGACGTCAGCGACGCGGTGACGGTGCTGAAGGACACGGTGGCTCCGGTCATCACCGACCTGTCCGCCACCGACGTCGAGACCGATGCCCCCAGGACGACCGTGACCGGCACCAGGTCGGAGTCGGCCGCGGTGTCGATCGTCGCCAGCCAGGGTGGGCTGACGGCGCGGGCGCAGGTCGATAGAGGCGAGGGCGACTTCACCGTCGAACTCGACTTGACTGGCTTCGAAGCGGGGACGGTGTTGGTCACCGCCGATTCCGTCGACGTGGCCGGCAACGACGGTGACGCGGTCACCATGGCACTTGAGGTTTCGCAGACTCAGAGCGACACCACCACGACGATCGAGCGGTCGGCGAACGTGATCGAACGCGGTGAAGCGGTGACCTTCAACGGAACCGTCACCCGTGCGGACGATGCGGTGGAGCCGGGCAACGTGCAACTCTTCTCCATCAATGGCCGCAACGAACTCGTGAACCACGGGACGACTCAGGTGGCGGCGGACGGCAGTTGGAGCAGCCGACTGCGGCCGGTCGTGAACGCGGTGTACATCGCCCGCTACAACGGGGATGACCGCAACAGTCCGTCGCGTAGCGCGGGGGTCTCGGTCAAGGTCCGGTACGCCGTCTCCGCGGAGGTGCGCAGGCTGAAAAAGCGCAAGAAGGCGATCATCAGCGGGTCGGTGCTTCCGGTCAGGAAGGACGTCACGATTCAGGTCTTCCTGGTGCGTAAGAACGGCAAGAAGTTACTGAACACGACGCAGACCGGCGTCCGCGGCAACTACAAGGTGCGCATCAACCTGCCGCAGAAGAGCAACCGCATCCTGGTACGGGCCCGCGGCACGATCGACAACACCCGGGGCAGGGAGCGGTTCATGATCCGCCGCTGAGCCCAAGGCGGACAGGGTGGGGGAGTGACCACTATCGTCGGAGCGTGCCCCTCCCGACTGCTTCCCCCGTGTACGCCGACCGCGGCCTGTTCGTCTGCTTCGAAGGTGGCGAGGGGTCGGGGAAGTCGACCCAGTCGCGCCTGCTTGCTCAGAGCTTGACCGAGCGGGGGCAGGTTGTGGTCTCGACGTTCGAGCCGGGGGACACCCCGGTCGGTGCCGAAGTGCGGCGAATCGTGCTCAGCCCTGAGACGGGGGAGTTGTCCGATCGCACCGAGGTGCTGCTCTACGCCGCAGACAAGGCCGAACACATCGACACCCTGGTTCGACCGGCGCTCGAACGCGGTGAGGTCGTGATCACCGACCGCTACGTCGACTCGACGCTCGCTTACCAGGGGGCCGGCCGGGCGTTGGACGTCGCTGAGGTCGAGGCGGTCGCTCGGTGGGCTACCGGGAATCTGCGTCCGCACCTGACCGTCGTACTCGATCTCGCTCCTGCTGCCGGGTTGGGGCGGTTCGAGGGGCGGGACCGGATGGAAGGGCAGTCGTTGGACTTCCACGAACGGGTCCGGGCGGCGTTTACCGAGATGGCAGGGGCAGACCCCGAGCACTACCTGATCCTGGATGCACGGCTCCCGGTCGAAGAGATCGCAGCGGCGATCCGGACGCGGGTCGAGCCACTCCTGCCGGCCGCCGGCTGACCGGCCAATCGCCGGTGTGGGTGGGCCACCCTAGGGTGATGCCATGACGGTCTGGGACTCGCTGGTGGGGCAGCGCCACGCGGTGACGACACTGCAGCGCGCCGCACGTGGCAAGGGGATGACCCACGCCTGGCTCTTCACCGGTCCGCCCGGTTCCGGTCGTTCCAATGCCGCAATCGCCTTCGCGGCGGCCCTGCAGTGCGAACAGGCTGGCTGCGGGCAGTGCCATGCCTGCCACACCGCCGTGACCGGTTCGCACGCTGATGTCTCGGTGATCCGCACGGAGAAACTGTCAATCGGAGTCGACGAGGTCCGTGACCTGGTTCGTCGAGCGGCCCTGAGCCCGGCGGGCAAGCGCTGGCAGGTCCTGATCGTCGAGGACGCCGACCGGCTGACCGACCAGGCCTGCAACGCCCTGCTCAAGGCGATTGAGGAGCCGACGCCCCGGATGGTGTGGATGCTGTGCGCCCCGACGGAGGAGGACGTGCTGACGACGATCCGGTCGCGGTGCCGCCTGGTGACGCTGGCGACGCCTGCTGCGGCCGATGTAGCGGACTTCCTGGTCCGGACCGAGAAGGTCAGCGAGGCGTTGGCGGCGTACTCCGCGCGTGCCAGTCAGGGCCACATCGGGCGAGCCCGAGCCCTGGCTCGCGATGAGGAGACCCGCAACCGACGCCGCGAGGTTGTTTCGTGGCCGGCGCGGCTGACGTCCTTGGGGGCCTGCATGAACGCCGCGACCAATCTGGTGGAGGTGACCGCGGCGGAGGCCGAGGTGATCACCGGCGACCTGGATGCTCGGGAGAAGGCTGACCTGGCGACCTCGTTCGGGGTGATCGAGAAGGGTCGGCGTCCGCGGGAGTACAACCCGGCGTTGTCGGCCATGGAGAAGGACCAGAAGAAGCGGGCAAAGCGGCGACACCTCGATGTCGTCGACCGCGGCCTGATGGACCTGGTCTCGGTCTACCGGGACGCCATGGCGGTCGCTGTGGGGGCGCCGGGAGCGCTAGTGAACGAAGAGATCCGTGGCGACATCGAGAAGCTTGCGCGCTCGTCGTCGCCGGAGCTGAACCTGCGTCGCATCGGGTGGATCTTCGACGCCCGCGAGCAGATGCTCGACTTCAACGTGCCAATCGTGTTGGCGCTGGAATCAATGATGGTGGCACTGAAGGTGCCCGAGGGGAGCAACAGGTGAAGAAGGCCGTCGT
>CBDTZB010000243.1:0-4802 GCA_965364795.1 uncultured Nocardioides sp. | reverse complement strand
TGGCGAGTTGGTCACCCGCCAACTCCTTAGCGCGTGCCAGGTTCCGCTTGGTCGTGCCGACCGGTGCCACGCCGACGCGCTCGTTGCCGAGCAGGAACTTGGCCATCGTCCAGCCCTGGTTGAGCTCGCCGACCATGTTCTCGGCGGGCACGCGGACGTCGTCGAACCAGACCTCGTTGACCTCGTAGGAGCCGTCGACGAGCTGAATCGGGCGGACCTCGAGGCCGGGGCTGGTCATGTCGATGAGGAGCATCGAGATGCCGGCCTGCTTCTTCACGTCGGGGTCGGTGCGGACCAGGGTGAAGATCCAGTCGCCGTACTGTCCCAGCGTGGTCCAGGTCTTCTGACCGTTGACGACCCACTCCTCGCCGTCCTTGACGGCGGTGCAGCGCAGGCCCGCGAGGTCGGAGCCGGCGTCGGGCTCGGAGAAGCCCTGGCTCCACCAGATGTCGAGGTTCGCGGTCTTCGGGAGGAACTTGTCCTTCTGCTCCTTGGTCCCGAACTCGGCGATCACCGGTCCGATCATCGAGGCGTTGAAGGCGAGGGGCAGCGGCACACCGGCCATCTGCATCTCTTCGTTCCACAGGTGCCGTTGGAGTTCGGACCAGTTGCGGCCGCCGTACTCCTCAGGCCAATGGGGGACGGCAAGACCGGCTTCGTTGAGGACGCGCATGCTCTCGACGATCTGTTCCTTGGAGAGCTCACGCCCAGCAATCACATCGTCGCGGATCTCCTGGGAGACAGCGGTGGTGAAGAACGTCCGCATCTCCTCACGGAACTTCTCATCTTCGGGGGATAGGGCGAGTTGCATGCTGGTGAGCCTCTCGGTCGGGCGGGATCGTGTCAGTGTCGCTGTCACCATCATGTCCTGTGTCTGGTGAGCGACGCTACGGGGTGAGGCCGCAATTTCGGCGTGTGAGCCTCGCGCAGGTGTTGTGCGTGTGACGATGAGGAGATGAGACGCGGAGAGTCGGCCCGTGGAGCGCTGCTGGTCGTCGTGGTGAGCGCGATCGCGCTGGCGATCACCATCCCCCTCGGCCTCATCGCAGGGCCGGATCGGACGCTCATCGACGGAGGCTTCCAGACCGTCGAGTACGCCGACACCCTGGCCGACATCCCCGCCGACTGGGACCGCCTGGACACCTCGCGGTGCGAGTTTGAACACCCGAAGTATGGTCCGGAACAGACCGACCCGTGTGGCTACGAGGTGGGCATGAGCTTCTTCGCTTCCGCCACGTTCGACCCGTGTTGTGGTCCCGGCCTCGATGGCCCGGAAGCCACCGAGGGCTACATCGACACCGGCGATCTGGTCGTCTACGTGGCCGGGCCGGACGCCGACACCGCTCGGCGGGTCCTGGGTTCGGCGCGCACCATCGAGGACCCGGTCATCGATGTCCAGCGCTGGGAGGAGGTGTCCTTCGAGGGACTCGTCGTTGACGTTCCGGAGGGCGTGGCGGTGTCGATGACCCGCCGTCCGGGCGCCACTCGACTGCCGGGCGAGGTGCGGACCGCCACCACCCAGGTGTTCCGAGGTCCGACCGGTTGGCTGACGACGCTGCTCGTGGACGGCAGACCTGCCGTGCGGGTCATCGCGCCCACGCGAGCCATCGCCGAGGTGGTCGCTTCTTCGGTGCGGTTGGCCCCGTCGCCGTCGCCTGCCTCCTAGGACTCGGACCAAACCCAGGTGCGCGGACCCCGGTCCATGCCGCACAATCACTCCACGTGGGACATGTCGAAGTCAGTGCAGTGCGCTACGAACTACCCGACGGGCGGGTGCTGCTCGATGACGTCTCCTTCCGGGTCGGTGAGGGAGCCAAGGTCGCGCTCGTCGGCGCCAACGGAGCCGGGAAGACGACGCTGCTGCGGATCATCACCGGTGACCTGACCCCGCACGCTGGAGCCGTCACCCGCACCGGCGGGCTCGGGGTGATGCGGCAGATGGTCGGCGCCGGACTCGGTGATGACCCGACGGTCGCGGATCTCCTGCTCACGGTCGCCCCGCCCCGCGTCCAGCAGGCGCAGGCCGAGGTGGACCGGCTCGAACTCGCGCTGATGGAGTCTGACGACGAGAAGACCCAGATGGCTTACGCCACCGCGCTGGGGGAGTTCGCCGACGCCGGCGGGTACGACGTCGAAGTCACCTGGGACGTCTGCACCACCGCTGCCCTCGCGCTGCCCTACGACAAGGCTAAGTACCGGTTGCTCTCAACGCTCTCCGGCGGCGAGCAGAAGCGCCTCGTCCTCGAATACCTGCTGGCCGGTCCGGACGAGGTCCTGCTGCTCGACGAGCCGGACAACTTTCTCGACGTACCCGGCAAGATCTGGCTGGAGCAGAAGATCTCCGCCTCGGACAAGACGATCCTGTTCATCAGCCACGACCGCGAACTGCTCGACAACACCGCGACCCGTGTGGTGACGGTGGAGCTGAGTGCAGCGGGCAACTCGGCGTGGACCCACGTGGGCGGTTTCACCAGCTACCACCAGGCCCGGGCTGACCGCTTCGCCCGGTTCGAGGAGCTGCGCAAACGCTGGGATGAGGAGCACGAGAAACTCAAGAAGCTGGTGCTGCACTACAAGGTCAAGTCGGAGTTCAACGACGGGATGGCCAGCCAGTACCGGGCCGCGCAGACCCGGCTGCGCAAGTTCCTTGAGGCCGGCCCACCGACCGAACAGCCCCGCGAGCAACAGGTCACCATGCGCCTCAAAGGCGGCCGCACCGGCAAGCGCGCTGTGGTCTGCACCGACCTGGAGCTCAGCGGTCTGATGAAGCCTTTCGACCTTGAGGTCTGGTACGGCGAACGCGTGGCCGTGCTGGGATCGAACGGCTCCGGCAAGTCTCACTTCCTGAGGCTGCTCGCTGCCGGCGGCACCGACCCCGACGTCGAGCACCGCCCCGTGGACGATCACCCGGTGGACCCGGTTCGGCACACTGGCCGCGCGAAGCTCGGTGCCCGAGTGCGCCCCGGCTGGTTCGTGCAGACCCACGAACACCCCGAACTGATGGGTCGCACTCTCACCGAGATCCTGCACCGAGGCGATGGACGCGACGGGGGACGCGGCGGAATGGGCCGCGAGGCGGCCGCCCGGGTGTTGGACCGCTACGAACTCGCCTACGCCTCAGAGCAGAAGTTCGAGAGCCTCAGCGGCGGCCAACAGGCGCGCTTCCAGATCCTGCTGCTCGAGCTCTCCGGGGCGACCCTGCTGCTCCTCGACGAGCCCACCGACAACCTCGACGTCCAATCCGCTGAAGCGCTGGAGCAGGGGTTGGAGGCCTTCGACGGCACCGTTCTAGCCGTCACCCACGACCGATGGTTCGCCCGCGGCTTCGACCGGTTCCTGGTCTACGGCTCGGATGGAGAGGTCTACGAGTCCGACGGCCCGGTTTGGGATGAGGGGCGCGTGCAGCGAGCACGCTGAACGACCCCTCAGTCTCGCGGGACCAGTCAGGAACGAATAAGCAGGGTCCAGGGTTTTTCTCCTGGATTGGCGACATACACGACGTACTCGCCCTCGAGTCCGGTGAGGGTCTCTTCGCTTTGGAGGGTGGCTAGCAGGGTGAAGCCCGGAGCTTCGGGCAGGGCCGCCAACATGGAGGAGGGGTCGGAGGCCGACTCGGCGGGGAGAACTGCTCCGATGACGCCGTCGAGCTCGCCCGCCCCCGGCATGTCGAGCATGAGTGTCACCTCTCCAGAGGCGTTGAACGACTCGCTGACCAGCAGGCCGTCGAACTTCATCTCGTCCCCGGAGGTCAGCGTGGTCACCGTGGTACCCGCGTCCGTCCCTGGACTGGGCTCGACCGTCTCTTGGGTGGTGGCCGCACCCGTCGGGTCCTCGGTGGCCGGTTCGGAAGCGCCGCAGCCCGCGAGGGCCAGCGAAAGCGCGGCTGCGCCACAGAGCGAAATCCAGGTCTTAGCCATGAGCACTCCCAAGGTTGAACGACTCCTTGAAGTCTAGTCAGATCAACGACCCAAGCCCCGCCTCTGCGTGAGAGACGGGGCCGACTGGTCTAGCGCGGGTCAGGAGTTGGTGGCCTCCGCGTCACTGCCGAGCGTCAGTGTTGTGGTCTGCAACTCCCCGTTGCGTTCGTAGGTCACGCTGACCTCATCACCTGGGCGGTACGCCCTGATGGTGGCGACCAGCGAGCTCGCGCTGGTGATCGGGAGCTCGTCCACCCTGGTGATCACGTCGCCGGCCTGCAGATCGGCGTCATCGGCGGCTGACCCACTGTTGATGTCGCGGACCAGGGCGCCCTCGGTGACCTCGGCTCCAGTGGGGTCGTCGACGTCGCCGACCGAGATGCCCAACCGGGCGTGGGTGGGGGTCTCGCCGGCCCGCATCTGTTCGATGATCGGGAGGACCTCGTCGATCGGAATCGCGAACCCGAGACCGATCGAGCCCGCCTCGGAGCCCAGCCCGCCACCGGTGCTGCGGATAGAAGAGTTGATGCCGACCAGGTTGCCGTTGAGGTCGACCAAGGGGCCACCGCTGTTGCCAGGGTTGATCGCTGCGTCGGTTTGGATGGCCGGGTAGGTCGTGGAGTTGCCGTTGCCGTCGCTTCCCACGTCAACGGGCCGGTTGAGGGCGGACACGATCCCACTGGTGACGGTGGCGTCGAGGCCGAAGGGCGACCCGATGGCGACCACGTTCTGTCCGACGCTGAGGGATTGCGACTCACCGAGACCGATAGGGGTGAGTCCGCTGACGCCTTGAGCCTTGAGCAGGGCGGTGTCGGTCAGCGGGTCGAGGCCGATGATCTCCGCGGCCGCTTTGGTGCCGTCGTTGAAGGAGATCGTGATGGTGCC
>CBDTZB010000242.1:0-4804 GCA_965364795.1 uncultured Nocardioides sp. | reverse complement strand
AGGCACGCGTGTTGCTTCGATCGCGCGGCGCTCGGTCCTTGGACGCCAGTTGGCCCAGTGGAGGCAGGCGCTCAGAATGAGCCATGCCGCATGAAGCCACCAACAGCGTCCCGCCAGTAGCGGCATGGGTTCAGGTCGTTGCGGCCGCCGTTGGTGGCTGCTTAGCAGGGGCTGCCACCTTCGGCGGAGACCTCCTCACGCCCATGGGAAACGCCATTGTCACCGCCTTGGCGACGGCACTTGGTGCGCTGGTCGTTCACCTCTTTCGATATCCGCGAACCCCAGCTGCGATTGGTGTGCTCGCCTGCGTGCTCGGCGCTGGCGTGGCGGTCAATTACACACGGGAGGAGCCCCCGCCAGGCGTAGCCGCCTTCACCGGAGGGTGTGAACCGTTCACAGTCTTCGCACAAGACCGCTGGCGGCCGCGTGGCGCAGCCGTGCGTGAGGCGCCGCTCCCGAAGTCGCCGAAGATCGCCGCCTTCTCCGGTAACGCACTCGTGACTGTGGACGGTTGGGTGAGAACCCAACCTCCCTACCCCCACAATCCCGAGCCGTTTGACAACGAGTACTGGTTTCATCTGGCAGACGACTCAGGATGGGTGGCCTTCGCCGGGGTTAGAGCCGACTCGACGCCTTTTGATCCCACAGGGCTGGACCAGAACGGCGGGCGGCCAGCACCGCTGGATTCGGAGTGCAGTGGTGTGGTCCGCTACCGCAACCACGAAGAGAGTTGAGCCGTTACGTACGCCGACGGACTCGGCATGAGCTGACACGTCAAGTCGCGCCGGCAGGCGGCGGTACGGGTCACCTCCGGGTGACTTGCCGCGAGGCGTTTCGTGAAAGCCCCACCACTTGAGCGCGACCCGGTGAGACTCCACCCGTGCGCATCGGAACTTGGAACCTCGCCGGACGTTGGGACGATCGTCACCGCGCGCTGCTCGAGACGATGGATTGCGATGTCCTGCTACTCACCGAGGTGTCCGAACGCCTGGATGCGCGGGGCTACGACTTGCACCTGGGACGGCAGTCGATGGCGCCCAAGCGACGATGGGCCGCGGTCGCCTCCCGGCTGCCTGCGTCTCCTGAACCAGACCCCCATGGCGCCTCGGCCATGGTGACACTGGAGGGTCTGCGTGTCTGCTCCTCCATCCTCCCGTGGCGCTCTTGTGGCACGCGCGACCCGTGGATGGGTGCCACAAGCGCGGAGAAGACCGGCGCCGCTGTTGGCGCGGTCGAAGCCAGTGCACCCTCGGTCTGGGGCGGATTGGAACCACGCCCTCTCAGGCAAGGAGTGGACCGGCTCGGTCGCGGGCAGGCAGTCTCTGCTGGCGGCTATTGAACGACTGAAACTCTACGTACCCACAGCCTCATCGCCCCACCAGATCGAGGAACTGCTCAGCATCGACCACATCGCCGTCCCTGAGTCCTGGGTCGTCAGCGCCACGCAACGCCATCGGGCCTTCGTTGGAGAGACCCGCATCTCCGACCACGACGCGTATGTCGTGGAGGCAAGCCCCCAGATCTAAGAACATTCGATAGCCGGCGGCGTTCGCAATGACGCAAGCGGGTCAGGCCGTGCGACTGGGTGGTTACGTCACTGTTGTCGGGCCTTTGGGCTATCAATAGGCATGCGCTTCACGTTGGACGGCGATCCGTTCGAGCTCACCCCGGAGATCGTCCGTGCTCGGCTCCAGGGCTGCACACCGGAGAGCATCCGTAGCTACTGGGTCGAGATTGATGGCACCCGCTGGCCGGTAAAGCAGGTCATTTCGGTCGCCACGGGAGTCCATGATCGCCAGCGTTTCCAGTCGCAGGCCTCCAGACGTTGGTTGACCAGGCTTGGGTTCCCCGTCGGGAGCACGGAGCCTGATGTCTCGCCCAGCGCCTCGGTAGCTCGTCCCCCTTCGAAATTCGACGCTGTCGTGGCGGCCGCAGACTTGCAGGCACGCGACGTTGTGCTGGTGGGTTGTGTGAAGAGCAAGCGGCAGAGCGGTGCGCTGGCGAGGGATCTGTACACATCTGACTACTTCCTCAAGATGCGGGCGTATGCCGAGGCGACAGGAGCGCCATGGTTCATCCTGTCCGCGGAGCACGGCCTGGTCGATCCGGAGGACTGGCTCGAACCCTACGAGCGCTACCTGCCGGACACCTCGCGTGAATATCGCCGCGCTTGGAGCCAGAAGGTTGCTGCGCAGTTAGAGCAGGCGATGGGATCCCTTCCTGGATTGGTCATCGATGTCCACGCGGGCGCGACTTACGTTGAATCGTTGGCCGGCGCCCTTCGCGAGCACGGTGCCGAGATCGTTGATCAACTTCAGGGGTTGTCGTTCGGCCGGCGGCTGTCGTGGTACCTCCAACACGAGGCCTCGGGGCGACCGGACGGCTTGGATGTTCTCTCGGGACTACGGGATGTCGCGTCCGCGATGACTCTCGCCGAAGTTCTCGCAACCGCCGGAAGCGGTCTTCGGATGCCGGGCATGTACAGCTGGTGGGTCGACGAGGCCGGAGCCGCTGACCTGAGCACTGGACTGGGACATCCTGTTGCGCCTGGGCTGCTCTACGCGGGCCTCGCGGGGGCGACCCGCAGCGGCGGCAAATCATCCTCAAACACCCTTTGGGGACGGATCAGCACAATGCACCTGGGCAAGAACCACAACTTCTCCACGCTGCGCCTCAGCCTCGGATCGACCCTTGCCAACGCCCACGGACAAACAGCCATCGACGAGGCGCAGTTGACGCATTGGATGCACGCGCACCTCCGACTGATCACCATTCCGGTGGGGGACGCAGACTCACTCGACGCCTTGGAGACGGATCTGCTGACAGCCCTCGATCCGCCGCTGAATCTCGCCAAGGTGGCGAAGAACCCGCTGCGACAACGCCTGTCGGCCCTCCGCAAGCAGTACGGCGGCCAGAATGCGGCCGGCAGATGACAAGGTGGATGCATGGAGCAAGTGTTTGAGTGTCGCGGCTACACGATCGATCTCGCTCTGTTGTACCGAGAGATGTATGCCCAGTCCGTCGTCGAAGACGGTGAACGACTCTTCAAGGGCAACGCTCGCGATGTGCGGGCAGTCAAGCGGCTGATTCACGACCTGTTCGGAGTCCCGGTAAAGGACAAGATGCACCCAGACAATCACGCGGTGAGATCTGAGTGCCGTGACCGGCTTGAAGGGCTTGGGGTCAAGTCCCGAGTAGTGGTGTAGCGCTGCGTGCTCCTTGGTGATGTGTCAGGCGGTCAGTGCGGGTAGGTCATCAGCTCCGATCTCGGGTTCGGTGGTGGGCACGAGGTTCATGCGGGAGCGGGCCAGGACGTCGAGTCCGAGGTAGCGGCGACCTTCGGCCCATTCGTCGGTCTGCTCGGCCAAGACGGCGCCGACGAGGCGGACGATGGCGTCGCGGTTGGGGAAGATCCCGACCGAGTCGGTGCGGCGTCGGATCTCCCGATTGAGTCGCTCGGTGGGGTTGTTGGACCAGATCTGGGTCCAGATCTCCTTGGGAAAGGCGGTGAAGGCCAGCAGGTCGGCGCGGGCGCGGTCGAGGTGCTCGAACACTGCTGGGAGGTTCTCTTCGACGTAGTCGAGTAACCGGTCGAACTGGGCCTGGACCGCGGCGGCGTCGGGCTGGTCGTAGACCGAGTGCAGCATCGCTTTCACCGCGGGCCACATCGCCTTCGGGGTCACGCCCATCAGGTTGAACGCATAGTGGGTGCGACAGCGTTGCCAGGACGCGCCAGCCAGGTTGGCGGCGATCGCTTCGCGTAGACCGGCGTGGGCATCAGAGGTCACCAGGCGGACACCGGACAGGCCGCGGGCGACGAGGTCGGCGAAGAACTCGTTCCACGCTGCCCCGGTTTCAGCGGTGGCTACGCGGATGCCGAGGACTTCGCGGTGCCCGTCGCCGTTGACTCCGGTGGCCAGCAGCGCCACCGCGTTGATGACGCGGCCGCCTTCGCGGACCTTCATGGTCAGCGCGTCGGCGGTGACGAACGTGAACGGGCCCGCGTCGGTGAGGGGGCGGTGGCGGAAGTCCTCGACGATCGAGTCCAGATCAGCGGCCATCCGCGACACCTGGGACTTCGAGAGTCCGTCGATCCCCAACGTCTTCACCAGCTTGTCCATCCGCCTGGTGCTGACGCCGGCGAGGTAACAGTCCGCGACGACGGTGATCAACGCGGACTCAGAACGCTTGCGACGCTCGAGGAGCCACTCGGGGAAGTAGGTGCCCGAGCGGAGCTTGGGGATCGCGACATCGACCGTGCCGACCCGAGTGTCCAGGTCACGGTGCCGGTAGCCGTTGCGTTGCGACGTCCGGCTGGCCGATGGACGTCCCCACTCGGCGCCGACGACGGCGTCGGCATCGACCGAGAGCAGGGCGTTGATGATCGACTGCAGCAACGAGCGCATCAGATCCGGGCTGGCCTCGGCGAGGGCTTCGCCGAGGAGGCCGGCAGGGTCGACAATGTGGGGTGCGGTCATCGTGATGTTCCGTTCGAGAGATCTGTGGAAGGTGAACTCGAAGGATCACGCGGTGGCCGCACCTACGTCCACGACCGGGACGAACTCGGCGACCGCGCTACACCACTATCGGGGACTCAACTGTCGCAGCGATCGTGCAGACCCGCCACGACACCGAAGGCCGCACCTACTACCGGCGCAAGCTCGCCGTCGGGAAGACCCCGAAGGAAGCACTGCGGTGTTTGAAACGGCGACTGTCCGACGTCATCTACCGCCAGCTCGTCGCTGACGCCGCCCGCGCCGATCAAGGAACTGGTGGTGCGGATCCGAGAGGGCACCGCGGGACG
>CBDTZB010000241.1:0-4813 GCA_965364795.1 uncultured Nocardioides sp. | reverse complement strand
GGGGAGTTGCGGATCTCGCTCTTCCACTGTTGCTGGGCGGCGGTCTGAGCCTCGGTTTCCGGAGCGGTCAGGGTGACGAGGTAGAGGTCGCGACCCTGGACGGACTGCCCCACGACCTGGGCGCTGACCAGGTCGCTCGCCTGCATCCAGTCGTTGACCTGCGGAGCCAGATCGCTGTGCGCCAGCACGCCGCTGGGCACGGTGGCGTCCTCGCCGAACGGTTCGGGCGCGGGCTCAGTCAGCGTCGGCTGGGTGGGGTACGACGTCGGCATCACCAACGGGGTGTCGAACCCGGTGCCTTCACCTTCGTAGTCCCGGCTGGCGCCAGCACGCTGAGCGGTCTCGAGCCCCAGCGCGGTCGCCAACGTGTCGGGGACCTGCTCACGTGCCTCCCCGACAGTCCTCTCACCAGAGTCCGGCTCGGTAGGGACAGCGGGGTCGGCCGCAGCCTGGGGAAGAACCCCGAGGACGCCAGTGGCGAGGGCGGCAACCCCGAGCAGCGCAACGCGGTGACGCAGGTGAGATCGAAGAGGGAGCATCGGGCCAGTATCCGCGGATCAGGTCAGCGCGTCACGCGTTTCCAATTGCTCGCTACGAATCATGAACACCAAGACGAACAAGCCGGCGACGCTGAGCGCCACCCCGATCAGCGCAGGAGCGCGGAACCCGTAACCCGCAGCGATCACCAGGCCGCCCAGCCAGGCTCCCAGAGCGTTGGCCACATTGAGGGCCGCGTGGTTCATCGCCGCACCCAATGCTTGCGCCTCCCCCGCCACCTCCATGAGACGGAGTTGGAGGCCCACGACCAAGAGCGAGCCGAGGAAAGTGATCGCGAAAGCAGCCGGCAGTAGGGCGTACCCGTAGGGAGAGAGCACGTAGAACGCGACCAGGGTCAGCGTCATACCTCCGGCCCCGATCAGCAGGGTCTGCGGGATGGACCGATCTGACATGGGACCAGCGGCGATCGTGCCGCCGACCATGCCGAGTCCGAAGAAGAGGAGGAACACCGGAACCGCACCGTCCCCCAGGCCTCCGGTGGTGGTCACCGTGGGGGCGATGTAGGAGAAGACGGCGAACATGCCGCCGAAGCCGATGGCTCCGGCCAGCAGGGTCAACCAGACCTGAGGCTTCTTCAGAGCCTCAAGTTCTCGGCGTCCGGTGGCGTGAGGATCACCGGGCGAGGACGGGACGAAGGCCAGGATCAGCGCGGCGGTCATCAACGCCAGCACGGCCACTGCGGCGTACGCCACCCGCCAGCCAAGCTCCTGTCCCAGCCAGGTCACCCCTGGAACGCCCACGACATTGGCCACCGACAGGCCAAGCATCACAGTCGCCACGGCTCGACCTTTTCGCTCGGTCGGCACCAGACTCGCCGCCACCAGCGACGCCACCCCGAAGTAGGCCCCGTGCGGCATCCCATCGAAGAACCTGGCGAGTAGCAGGAACCCGAACCCGCTGGCCGCTGCACTGAGCGCGTTGAACACGGCGTAGGCCGCCATCAAGGCGACGAGCAGACCTCGCCGCGGCCAGGAAGCGCCGAGGTAGGCAAGGAGCGGTGCACCGACCACCACACCGAGGGCGTAGGCACTGATGACGTGGCCGGCTGACGGGATGGAAACATCTACACCAGCGGCGATCTCTCGGATCAAGCCCATGGTGACGAACTCGGTGGTGCCGATCGTGAAGCCGCCCACGGCCAGAGCGAAGATCGCGAGGCCGACGTGGGTCGTCCTGATCGTGCCGGTTGCGGCGTCGACGGAGGTGTTCATTGGCACGATTGTCCAACCGCGAGTCGGGTCGCTCCTATTCCGCGTGAGTCCAGGGCGATAGGGCAGGGTGGAGGTATGTCGCTACGTCTGTCTGTCGCCCCTACCTTCCTCGCCGCCATTCTCGCGCTGCCCCTCGCGGGCTGCACCCAGGCCGAGGACGCTGCCAAGGATGCCGTCAACCGGGCCGGCTGCACAGTGGCACAGAAGACACTCGACAAGGCACAGACCGAGGCCGAGAAAGCGTTGGACGAGATCAACGCTGACCCGCAGGCCGCTCGCCGCAAGTTGGGCGGGATGCGGGACGCGCTGAAGGCCGCCGAATCCGGCGTCAGCGGGGAGACGAAAGCGAAGCTCCAGAAGGCCCGCGAGGCGCTGGACACCATGGCCGGCGAGGCCCAGGACGCCGCCCGGGGCGCTGACGTTGACACCGCAGCGGTCAACGACGCGAAGCAGCAACTCGACTCCGCGGTCAGCGACGTACGCAACCTCTGCTGATCTTGCTTCACGAGCTCTCTATCCGTTTCTGCGCTTCCGGGTTAGGTTGGCCGGTCATCCAGAACTGAGCTCGAGGAGACAGCGATGCGTCCCAATCGGATTTTTGATCACTACCCGGGGGCTTCGGCCAGAACCCGAGTCAGGGCAGCCATGGTCGGCGGCGTGGCCGCCGGTCTCGCCGTGGCGGGACTCGCCCCCGTGGCGTCGTTCGCGGCGCCCGGCAACAACTTTGACGCCCGCACCGAACGGGTGAGCCTGCGAACCGGCGGATTCCCCGGCCACGTGGTGGTCAGCAGCGGAGAATCGAGCACTTCCGAACGGCGGTTGCTCAGCGCAGACGGTCGCTTCTCGGTGTTCGCTGGCCGGTCCGAATTGATCGGCAAGAACAACCTCACCAACATGCAGATCTTTCATCGCGACCGCAAACTGGGGGTCACGAGAAGCGTCAGCGTGACCAAGCAGGGGCGCAACCCGTCCATGAGCGAGGACGGCCGCTTCGTCGCCTTCACCTCTGACGCCAGCAATCTGGTTCCCCACGACAACAACGCCAACTCCGACATCTTCGTCCGCGACATGGTGGCCGGCACCACGACTCGAGTCAGCGTCAGCAGTGGGGGCGCGGAGACTTCAGGCAGGTACGGAAGTGCCCGTCCCTCGATCAGCCCGAACGGTCGCTACGTGGCTTTCCTGTCCTACGCAGCCGGCATGGCACCGGGAGACATGTCGGATAGGTATCAGGCTTATGTCCACGACCGCGCCACCGGCGTGACCCGCCTAGCGAGTGTCGACAGCAACGGCAACGGCGCCACCGCCATGGTGCAAACGTCCGTGTCGGTGGATAACTCGGGCGACCGGGTGGTGTTCGAGTCCGTGGATCAGAACATCACTGCTGATGCTGGCAACTCAGACGTGGATGTCTTCGTACGCGACCTGGCCGCGGGCACAACCACCCGGGTCAGCAAGTCCGAGGAGTGGTCGGGTCAAGGCACCATCAGTGCCGACGGCTCCACGGTGGCCTTCTACTCCCGTGGAGCCGATCTCGTGGCACCCGGCTCCGACACCAATGGGGTCTACGACGTCTTCGTCTACGACATCGCATCGGGCCAGACGTCTCGGGTCAGCGTGAGCAGCGGCGGCGTCCAAGGCAACGGCGTCAGCGACACACCGGCCCTCAGCGCCGACGGTCGCTATGTCGTCTTCGACTCCGAGGCCAGCAACCTGGTCCCCGGCGACACCAACCAGGCGAGGGACGTGTTCCGTCACGACCGGTTAACTGGAAAGACGACCCGAGTCAGCCTGACGCGCACCGGCCAGCAGATCAAGAACGGCGCCCGGTCCGGGTCGATCAGCCCCGACGGGCTGCACGTCCAGTTCGACGCCTACGGCAGCGACATCACGCGCGACAAGGTTGGCCACGGCACGAGCAACGTCTTCGTGCACGATCTGCAGAACGCCTGGCCCGCGGTCTATGCACGCATCAAGAAACTGCCGAAGAGGGTCAAGGCCAAGAAGAAGGTCGTCCTCCGCAGCGTCGGCATCGCTCCCAGCGAGAAGGTCGTCCTCAAGTGGAAGCCGAAGGGCAAGACCAAGGGCAAGACGGTCAAGAAGGTCATTCAGGTCAGGGGCAACAAGGTGCGCACCCGGGCTCCTAAAAGGGCTGGGAAGTATCTGGTCACCGTGAACTACGCCGGTTACCGCCTCAAGAAGGGCGTGGTCACCGTTCGCCGATGATCACCTGATCAGTGCAGATGGTCCCGGTCGCGAAGATCCGCGGCCGGGACCATCTGTCGGTCAACCCTCCTGAAGGTCCTCTAACTCAGCCAGGACATCGTCGATCGAACGCACCTTGCCGTCGCCGTCCAGGTCCTCGCCGTACATCAGTTCCAGGTCCTGGTAGACCTCCGTACGCACGCACGGAGCGATGGCGAAGGAGCCGATGATCTGCTCCACCACGTCCTGATCCAACTGGATCTCGTCGCTGTCGTGCTCGACGGTGACGACGATGGAGCGGGTGACGGCATCGCTCCGGTCGGCGTTCGGTTGCGGGACGCTGACGGTGCTGATCCGGGCCTTGTACCGCGTCGAGGACAACCGTTCGGGGTTCTGTTCCTGAGCGGCTCGCCACAGGGTGACCTCCTGATTGGCGAGGTTGATGGTCCCCAGGTCCTCGAAGGTGATCACTTCCGTCCGCTCCGTCGAGTCGTCGGTGGAGTACCACGTGATCTCCTCATCGAAGCTGGTGAACGGCTCGTTCTGCCAATCCATGACAACACCGTCCGGATCGAGCTTGTCGTGGTCCATAGCCACCTCGATCCCGCCCTCGCTGGTCTCGAACCCCAGGTCAACGTTGGTGGAGGACAAGGAGCCGCTCCCTCCAGCACCGCGAGACCTGGCGGTCCAGTCGGAGGGGACACCGAAGCTGTAAACGGAGCGGTACTCCCCCTCCTGCTCGGGGGGCTCTTCACATTCGGAACGGACTGCCTGGTAGTTGGCCGGGACCACCGCGGCTTCGGGCAGGAGGAACTCGACCGGCGCCAACCCACTGTCCG
>CBDTZB010000240.1:0-4823 GCA_965364795.1 uncultured Nocardioides sp. | reverse complement strand
AGACCCACGTCGGCGGTGGTCACGAACGGCAGGGCGAGGTGGATCTCGGCGCCCTCGGGTGTTCGGGTGATCCGGAATGGACCGTCACCGGCGGGTAGCGCCAGCGGATCGCTCCCGGCGTACAGGTCACCGGCGAACTGGGTCAGCGCTTCGACGCCGATCGGTTCGCTGCTGCGGTACTCCGAGCGCCATACGGGCAGTCCGGGGAACGACTGGTGGACCTCCTCCAAGACGGCGTCCTGCGCCTGGACCCAGCCTGCTCGCCAGTCGTCGGCCCCATCTCGAGGAAAGATCCGATTCGCGACGACCCCGTCGACGCGGTAGCCGTACAGAGAAAGGCTGGTGTACGCCCGCCGAGCCTCGGCAAGGACCACGGTTTCAGGGGTCATGACCAAGCGCACACTCGCCTGCGCACCGCTCAACAGAGCGCGCACCTCGTCGAGTTCGCGGTGCAGCCTCTCCACGGCGTCGAAGACCGTGTCCTCCGGCATCGGAACCCCGGCGGCTCTGCTCAGGACGGGCTTGAACGCCTTCACGAAGCGCCGTTCCATGGGCAGAACACGCTCCATGTACCAGCCCAGCGCCTCGGGGAGGGCCAACAACCGCAGGGTCTCGGCCGTCGGGGCGCAGTCCACAACGATGACTTCCCACTGCCCCGAGAGTGCCTGCATCCGTAGTTCAAGAAGCGCGAGGACCTCCTCCGCGCCGGGGATGACGGTCAACTCCTCGGCTGCCATGGGGTCGACGCCCGCCACCTCCAGAACTCGTAGGAGGTATCCCTGAACCTCGGCCCAGGACTGCTCGAAGCGCAGTTGCGCGTCGACCTGTTGGACGTACAGGTTCGGGGCAACACCTGTGGGCTCTGATCCGACCCTGGCCCCGAAGGCATCGGCCAGTGAGTGCGCGGCGTCGGTAGACAGCAGGAGCGTGCGTTGACCGGCGCCGGCGGCGAGCGCCGCGGTTCCGGCCGCTGTCGTGGACTTGCCGACGCCGCCCTTCCCGGTAAAGAGGAGAATTCTCAAGGGGTCGCGGAAATCAGGACGACTCGACGCGCTTCTTGAGACCCTTCAGCGCTGCGTCGATCAGGATCTTCTCGCCCTTGCGCTTCAGCATCCCGATCAGGGGGATCGAGACGTCTAGGGCCAGCCGGTAGGTCACTTCGGTCTGGCCATCGCCGATCGCCTTCAGCGCGTACGCACCGTCAAGGGCCCGCAGCATCTTGCCCTCCACGAGGGTCCAGGTCACCAACTCATCGCCGTCCCACTCATAGGCGAGGGTGTACTCGTCCTTGATGGGCGACACGTCCAGGGCGAAGAAGACTTCGCGGGCCCGGCCGCTGTCGAGCGTGGACACCACCTCAGCCTTGGTCACTCCCTTGGCCCACTCGGGGTAGGCCTCGAAGTCCGCGATCACTGCCATGACGGCACTGGGCGCAGCGTCCACCACGATCGAAGAGGTGGTCTGTTCAGCCATAGCGGTGCTCCCAGGTGGTGTCGATGAGTATCGGTCGGAGGCTACCGGATGTCGACGAGGTCCTGCGTGTGCAGATCATGCCCCACCGGCGATAGCCTCAGGGTCGGATCCTCCGGTCCGTCCCGTTTCCCACCGTATGACTGCAGGAGCAATGCCCGTGCGTGAGTTCGCCAGCCCTCTGACCGTCGCCCTTCCGGAGCACGGCAACCTGACCGACGCCGTGGTGACCAACGCCACTGTCGCTCCCGGTCAGGTCATCCTTCAGCGTCAGGAAACGAAAGGAGGCTCGTGGAACCCGGTCACCTCCCAGGAGTTCCTGGACTCCGTCCGGGGCATCGCTAAAGGTCTCATCGCCGCAGGGGTAGAGGTCGGCGACCGAGTCGCGCTCGTTTCCAAGACTCGCTACGAGTGGACGCTGTTCGACTACGCGATCTGGTTCGCGGGTGCCGTTGCCGTGCCGATCTACGAAACCTCATCGGTCGAACAGATCGAATGGATCCTCTCCGACTCCGCCGCCCGCGCGGTGGTCGCGGAAGGACCAGCGCTGATGGCCAACATCGCCTCGGTCCGCCGTGACCTCACCGAGTTGAACCATGTGTGGTCGATCTCTGACAACGCCGTGGACGTGTTGACCCGACTTGGGGAGGACATCAGCGACG
Source organism: uncultured Nocardioides sp. (assembly GCA_965364795.1). Classification (GTDB taxonomy): domain Bacteria; phylum Actinomycetota; class Actinomycetes; order Propionibacteriales; family Nocardioidaceae; genus Nocardioides. Next base: position 2,691 of record CBDTZB010000240.1, on the reverse strand, counting down.
CCGACCTTGAGGCGCGGCGTACCACTGCTTCGCCCAGCGACCTCGCCACGTTGGTCTACACCTCCGGCACCACTGGTCGCCCCAAGGGCTGCATGCTCACCCACGGCAACTTTATGTTCGAACTCGGCGTTGCCGTTAACGACCTGGGCGAACTCTTCGAGAACGAGGAGGCCGCCACCCTCCTCTTCCTTCCCCTGGCCCACGTCTTCGCCCGGATCATCCAAGTCGGAGCGATCCAATCCCGGACCTGCCTGAGCCACAGCAGCGACATCAAGTCTCTCGTGCCCGATCTGCAGGAGGTTCGTCCGACCTTCATCCTGGCAGTGCCGCGAGTGTTCGAGAAGGTCTTCAACACCGCATCTCAGCGGGCCACCGCTGATGGCCGCGGAAAGATCTTCGACCGCGGCGCCGACATCGCCATCGCCTACTCACAAGCCTACGAGGGGAACGGTTCGTCGACTCGGATCCCCTGGCGCCTACGGGCCCAGCACGCAGTCTTCGAGCGAATCCTCTACCCGCGCCTACGCGGGGCCCTGGGGGGCAACTGCTCCTACGCCCTCTCGGGGGGCGCGCCCCTGGGGGAACGATTGGGCCACTTCTATCGGGGCATCGGGCTCAGCATCCTCGAGGGTTACGGCCTGACGGAGACCACCGCCGCGCTGTGCGTGAACCTGCCGGGGGCCCACCGTGTGGGCACCGTGGGGCGCCCCCTGTCCGGGACCTCGGTCCGGGTCGCCGACGATGGTGAACTGCTCTTCCGCGGCGGACAGGTGTTTGCCGGCTACTGGAAGAACGAGGAGGCCACCGCCGAGGTCCTCGACTCCGACGGCTGGTTCCACACCGGCGACGTCGGGGAGATCGACGACGAAGGCTTCGTCCGGGTCACGGGACGCAAGAAGGAGATCTTGGTGACGGCCGGCGGGAAGAACGTCGCTCCCGCAGCCTTGGAGGACCGGGTCCGCGCGCATTCCCTGGTCAGCCAGTGCCTCGTCGTCGGTGAGGGGCAACCCTTCATCGCTGCCCTGGTCACGCTCGACGACGAAAGCGTCGTGGCCTGGAGCCAGAATCAGGGCAAACGCGTCCCGAAGGACGTCTCTCGCGACCCCGCCATCCGCGCCGCCGTCCAGGAAGCCATCGACGATGCGAACCGGTCGGTGTCGAAGGCGGAATCGATTCGGAAATTCGCAATCCTTCAGCAGGATTGGACCGAAGAGGGCGGCCATCTGACCCCGAGCCTGAAACTCAAGCGCAGCCTCGTCACCCGAGAATTCAAGGACCAGATCGCCGACCTCTATATCGGCTGATTCCGGGCGTCCTGGGGCGTCTAATTATTGCCCCGATCGATTTGTCGCATTATGTGCCTCACAGCCCGACTCTTCTCTAGAGTAGGTTCGTTGCCGCTGGTGCCTATGAGGCCAGTGACACGAATTGGGGAGGGTCGGGCCAAATGGTCCGACGGTTCGTACAACCGGAGGATGGCTTCATGGATCGGCGCAAAATCTTGTTGGTGGCGGCTGTCTTCGTGGCAGCGCTCGGCGCAGCCCTCGTTTTTGTCTTCGTTCGAAGCGCCGAAACCCGGGCTGAAGAGAAGTTCGACACCGTCGACGTACTCGTGGCGACTCAGCAGATCGAACCCGGCGAGTCGTACGCCGCGGCTCAGGCTGCCGGCAAGGTCGACACCCGCGCCATCGCGCGGGACCAGCTGCTGGCCGGGGTCGCCAACAACGGAGCCGTTCTTCAGGATCAGGTCGCCGTGACCAGGATCTTCCCGAACGAGCAGTTGATCGCCTCCAAGTTCGGCGGCCCGACCGACGTCCAGGCGAACGCTTCGCTGCCCATCCCGAAGGGCAAGGTCGCCATCTCGGTGACCCTGACCGACCCGGCTCGTGTGGCTGGCTTCGTCAACCCGGGGTCGGAGGTGGCGATCTTCTTCAGCTCCACCGCGAAGTTCGCTCCTGTCGCCGAGGTCCCTGACACCGACTTCACCAAGGCACTCCTCAGTCCCGTCACCGTGCTGGCTGTCGGTTCGACGACCCAGGTCACCACGACGACCACGGACGAAACGGGAGCGCAGACGACCGAGCAGCTGCCCCGGACGTTGCTGACCCTGGCTCTGGACCAGAAGCAGGCCGAGGCCGTGATCTTTGCGCAGGGACACGGGGAACTGGCCTTCGCCCTCCTCGCCGACGACAGCAAGATCGAGATCAACGCCGGCACCACGGCTGGCGACCTGTTCAAGAACCAGGGCAACAACTGATGCCCGTACTCGTTGAGCCGGACACCGACGCTCGGAGCCAACTGGTTGGGGTTCTCCCGGCCGGTTCGCACACGGTCGCCACCACTGAGCGGATGCTCGCTTGGTTGGAGTCCCACCCCGACGAGTACGTCGTGGTCCTCGGTCCGGACATGGACCTCGATCTGGCCACATCGACCTGCGAAGACCTCCGCATCACCAAACCGACCGTGAGCGTCCTGATCGTCCGGGACAAGCTGGACACCCATGTCCTGACCCAGGCCATGAAGGCCGGGGCGCGCGATGTCGTCGCGGTCGACGACAGTGACGCCATCGTCTCCGCCGTCCAGCGGGCCCACCAACTGTTCACCGCCCTGCGCGGCCCCGGTGGCGCCACCCGTCTTGGCAAGGTCGTGACGGTCTTCTCGCCCAAGGGCGGGGTCGGCAAGACCACCATG
>CBDTZB010000239.1:0-4841 GCA_965364795.1 uncultured Nocardioides sp. | reverse complement strand
CACCGCAGCGACTGCACCCGCTCCCCAGGCCGCGACGCCTGCCCCGGCCAATGCCCAGGCGCTCGCCACGTCGGCACCCCTGCGCCGCAAGGACGCCGACTTCGTGAAGTCGAAGCCGCCTACGACGACCTTCACGACCAGCGAGCGTGTCGTACCCGTGGTCACCGGGCGAAGTGACGACATCGAGATCGGCATCGACACCCGCCTGTACGTCCCCGCGAGCGCTAGCCGCAAGAAGCCCGCGCCGGCCATCTTGATGTCCCACGGCTTCGGCGGGTCCAAGGACTCCACCGAGGTCCTCACGACGGCCGAGTTCTTCGCCAGGCACGGATACGTCGTGCTGACCTACTCCGCCTCCGGCTTCGGCAAGAGCGGCGGCTGCGTGACGCTGCATTCGGCCGACTACGACGTGAAGAGTTCGATGCAGCTTCTGGACACCGTCCTGGAGCCACGCAAGGACGTCCTTCGCGATCGGCGAGGTGTCGTCGTCGGCACGATCGGCGGTTCGTACGGCGGGGGCGCGCAACTGCCCCTCGCCGCACTGGACAAGCGGATCAAGGCCAGCATCGTCGGCCGCTCGTGGAACAACCTGGCCTTTTCGTTGAACCCGAACAACCGGATCGTTCCGGGGGACCGCACCGGCCTGGAGCACAACCGCAACCTGCAGGGCGTGTTCAAGATGGAGTGGACCTCCCTCTTCTACGCCCTGGGCAACGCCCAGCCCGCCATGGGTAACGGCGGTTGCCAGGAGGCCAAGATCGCCTCACAGAACCCCGTCGAGGTCGCGGCGTCGCCGAACTGTCCCGGGTTCTACCTCGAGCTGTGCACGACCTACACCCAATTATCTGGAGCCGGAACCACCACGGCCGAGGGTCGCCACCTCATTGCTCGGGCCTCAGCGTCGAACTACCTCGACAAGATCAAGAAGCCGGTGCTGCTGGTCCAGGGGCAGAGCGACACCCTGTTCAACCTCAACGACGCGGCGGCGACCTACACCGCACTGAAGCGTCGCGGGGTCCCCGTGGGGATGATCTGGAACTCTGGCGGGCACGGCGGTTACACCTCCCAGCCGGGTGAGTGTGAGGCCTACGACGGGAAGAACCGTTCGGTGGCGAAGATGAGCAACTGCTACCTCCCGCTTCGGTCGCTCGGTTGGATGGATCACTGGCTGCGGGGGGCCAAGGACGGTCGTGGACCCGAGTTCACCTACTACCGCGACTGGGTGAAGTACGGGGGCCGTGGCGCCAACGACGAGCAGTACGCCAAGGCCAATGCTTTCCCGCTACCGAAGGTCACCCGCTTCACGCTGACCGGCACCAAAACGATGCGCCCGCGCACAGGCCGGGTGAAGCCCGGAAGCGTCAGCTTCACCAACCCCCAGGGCGGTCAGCCTGCGGCGTACACCGAGTCCTCACAGTTCAGTGGGCCTGAGGCTGAACCCAACCTGGCACGGGACCCGTACGAGATCGAGGGCCAACACGTCGCCTTCACCTCGACCCGGCTGCCGCGGCGCCTGGCCTCGGCCGGCATCCCCGCCGCGCGCCTCGACATCACTAACAGCAACGGTCGCGACCTGGTCTTCTTCGCCAAGATCTACGACGTGGACCGCAACGGCCGGGCTGAGTTGGTGCACCGCCTGATCTCACCGGTGCGGGTGCCCGCCTCCGAGGTCGGCAAGCCGGTGACCTTCGCGTTCACCGGGTTCGCGCACCGCTTCGCCCGCGGTCACCGGGTCCGCATCGTCCTGGCCGCCACGGACGCGACGTCCTACAACGCCAAGACCGCGGACACCATCACCGTGCGGACGGGGAAACAGTCGGTGTTCGTGCTGCCAGGGAAGTTGGCCGCGAAGCGTTGAGGCTGTCGTGTCCCCCAGCGTGCGACCATACGCACGCTGAGGGGCACGAGAGCGACACCCTCAGCTGAGGAAGTCGAGCAACGCCTCGTTGAACTCTCGGGCGTGGCTGACGTTGCACCCGTGTGGAGCGCCGTCCAAGGTGACCAAGCTGCTGCCCTCGATCGCCTCATGGGTCCGTTGACCCGATCCCTCCAGCGGCACGATGCCGTCAGCGTTGCCGTGCAGGATCAGGGTCGGCACGGTCACCTTCGTCAGGTCCTCGCGGAAGTCGGTTTCTCCGAAGGAGTCCATGCAGCTGAGCGCCGCCTCCTGGTCGGACTGGAGGCACAGGGCGATCGCGTCCTGTCGCTGCTGCTCGGTGACCTTGAGCTCGTCGCCGGCGGAGAAGAACGCCTTCGTGAACCCGTCGAAGAATTCTTCGCGACCGGCCTCCAGGCCACTACGCATCCCCGCGGCCGATTCCTCGTCCAGGGGCCCGTCGGGGTTGTCGTCGCTCTTCAGCAGGTACGGCGGCACGGCGGCGGCGAAGACGACGCTGTGCAGGCGATCCTCACCGTGGCGGGAGATGTAGCGGGCGACCTCGCCGCCGCCCATCGAGAACCCGACCAGGGTCACGTCGTTCAGGTCCAGGTCGGTGAGCACGTTGTTGAGGTCGTCGGCGAGGGCGTCGTAGTCGTAGGAGTCGCCGGGGTCGGACTTCCCGAAACCGCGGCGGTCGTAGGTGACAGTCCGGTAGCCCGCGGCCTGAAGTGCCGGCACCTGCTCGGACCACGCCTGCCCTGACATCGGCCACCCGTGGATGAGGACCACCGGGCGTCCCTCGCCACCGCTGTCGGTGACGAACAACCCTTTGCCCGTCTCCTGGGTTGCTGGATCAGTGTTGTCGCTCATCACGCACGTCCTCTCCGTCGATGTCCTCCCTCAACGGGAGGCGGGGTCGCAAACATTCCGACCTACATCGTGGTACCCCATGTCCGGAAGGGTCACCCACTCATCACTGAGCTGTTTCGCGCGTGGGTCGTGTGCCTCACAACGGTCCCGGGTGCGTTCTGAGGCACACGTCCCCGCCGGCGATAGCCACCGGTGGGACGGGATGCGATCAGACGACGCTGCAGCCCGCCTTCCACCAATAGCAGCCCTGCACGATGGCTGCGGCCGACCGAAGTCCGGGCCCCTCCGGTGGTTGAGGAACGAAGTCCTGTCTCGAAACCACGCAAGCGACCCACCCAGAAAAACCCCACGCACCCATCGATCACCTGTTCGCAAACTGTTACCACCCTGTGGATCTGCCGTGTGTGGATAACCCCCATTTCAGAGCAGAAATGTCGGTGCCTGGTGCTGGAATAGGGCCATGGCCAAGGACACCAGCACCCTCAATCGGGATCACCCGATCGTGGCTGGTGCCTGCCTGATCGAAGAGACCTTGACCGGCCTGACCGACCAGACGACCTGGTCCATGCGTGACGAGGACACCCGCGAAGCGACCCTGCTCCTGACTCAGTTAGAAGCCCAAGTAGCCGAGCTAGGGCGTCGGGTGCTGGCCGAAGCAGACCGCCGAGACGTTGCCGTACAAACCGGTGGAACGAGTACAGCGAACTGGTTGGCCCACACCACCAAACTCACCAGGGCCGAAGCCCACCGCCGCGTGCGCCAATCCAAAGCCCTCGACACCTGGGACCAGACCCGCTCCGCGTTAGCTGATGGTGACCTCCACCTCGAACAAGCGAGCGTCATCACCCAGGCTGTTGACGCTCTGCCCGCTGACAAGTGCCCGGCCGAGACCATCGCCCTGGTCGAGAAGACCCTGATCGAACACGCGAAAGAGTTCGACGCCAAGACCCTGCGCATCCTCGGGCGGCGGGTGTGGGAAGTCATCGACCCTGAAGGCGCTGAAGCCTATGAGGCCGAGCAGCTGGCGAAAGAGGAAGACTCAGCTCGGAACAAGACCAAGCTGACCATGAGCGATGACGGCACCGGCGCTGTGCGTGGCCGGTTCACGATCCCGTTGGCTCAGGCCGCCATGTTGAAGAAGCTGCTGCTCGCGTTCGCTGCACCCAAACACCAGGCCGCGGGGTTTCGAGACGGCGCTGGCGCGCCTCCTCCACCACCGGACGAGGCCGACCCGGTGGTGGAGAGTGATCTCGACAAGCTCGATCAGCAGAAGACAACACCCCAACGCATGGGTGAAGCGTTCTGCGAACTCATCGAATCCTTCCGACAAGAAGACGCACCATGCTCTGGCGGCACCTCCGCAACAGCGGTCATCCACCTCAACCTCGACACCCTCCTCGGCGGACTCAAACCCGCCCACCTCGACACCGGCGAACCCATCAGCCCAGACCAGGCCCGCCGCCTCGCCTGCGAAGCAAGGATCATCCCCGCTGTCCTCAACGGGAAGTCTCAGGTCCTCGACCTCGGCCGTACGAAGCGCTTCCACTCCCAGTCCCAGCGGATCGCGTCTGGCATCGAGCACCCCGAATGCCAGGCTGCGAATTGTGATTGGCCCTCAGGGATGTGCCACCGACATCACCTCGACCCCTGGCACCAAGGCGGAACGACGGACCTCTCCAACACAGCAGTCCTCTGCCCCAGGCACCACACCCTCATCCACCACCACGACTACGCCCACGAACGCAGACCCGACGGCACCATCACCTTCCACCGACGCACCTAGCGCGGATTGCGGCATGTGCGGATGCGGGCCCCCGCAGGACTAGAGTCTGGCCGTGAATTCTCCCCGAGCGGTTGCCACGATCTTTCTTGCTGCTGCTTGCGTGTCACTCGCCTTCGGGCTCTTCATGGCCTTCGACAACACACGGGTGGACGTGAGGGCTTCCGACTTCGACGATCAGGGCCCTGCGGGCGACGTCGGCTGCGTCGTCGCTCCGTGGGATGCCGTACTGAATAGCAACTCCGAGGGGCCTGGCGGAGAGCACACCCGGCCGTATTTCAAGGAAGTCGCATCTGACTGCTACGCCGCGAA
>CBDTZB010000238.1:0-4855 GCA_965364795.1 uncultured Nocardioides sp. | reverse complement strand
CGGTCCACGATGTACCAGAAACCGTCTTCGTCCTCCCGAGCGATGTCCCCGGTGTGCATCCAGCCGTCCCGGAACGCGGCGGCGGTCTCGTCGGGCAGGTTCCAGTATCCGCCGGCTAGGAGGCTGCCAGCGACGCAGATCTCCCCCGGCTCTCCGACCGGCACCTCGGTGCCGTCCTCGTCGAGCAGCGCGGTACGGATGAACGCTGAAGGACGACCGCACGAGGAGAGCCGAGCAGGCACCTCATCGGGCGAAGCGGTCTTGACCACGTGGTCGGCCTTGGGGAGGTAGGTGATCGCCATCGGCGCCTCGGACTGGCCGTAGTACTGCGCGAAGATTGGACCAAAACGGTCGATCGCCTCCTTCAGACGCACCGGGTTGATCGCCGAGGCGCCGTAGTAAACGGTTTCGAGCGAGCTCAGGTCCCGGGTGTGCGAGTCGGGGTGATCCATCAGCGCGTAGAGCATCGAGGGCACCAACATCGTCGCGGTGATCTTCTGCTCCTCGATGGTCCGCAGGACCTCGGCGGGATCGAAGCGAGCCAGCACGTAGAGCGACCCTCCCTTGATCACCGTGGGGGTGAAGAAGGCGGCGCCGGCGTGCGAGAGCGGCGTGCACATCAGGAACCGCGGGTGCTCGGGCCACTCCCACTCCGAGAGCATCACCTGCGCCATTGTGGCCATCGACGCAGCGGTCCCGATGACGCCCTTGGGCTTGCCTGTGGTCCCGCCGGTGTAGGTGATGGAGACGATGTGATCCGCCGGCAGAGTCTTCGCGCTCAGCGGTCTGGCTTCGAAATCTGCGGCGGTGGCGACCAGGTCGGCGCTGGTGCGACCACTCGCCTCGGCGGCGCGGGCCACTTCGTCCGGGACCGGGCCGATGGTGAGCACCTGCGTCAGGTTGGGGCACTTCTCCAACAACGCGACCGCCCGTTCGGCGAAGTACGGGTCGATGACCAGGACGGTGATGTCGGCGTCGTTGATGACGTAGGCGTGGTCATCGGCCGAACCGAGTGGGTGCAACGAGGTACGTCGGAACCCCTGCGTCTGACCGGCGCCGAGGATGAAGAGCACCTCCGGGCGGTTGAGCGCCAGCAGCGCCCCGGAGGTCTCCGCACCTGCCCCGAGCGACTCGAACGCCTGGATGTAACGGCTCATCTGATCGGCGACCTGACCACCCGTTAGGGTCGTGTCACCGAGATACATCACCGGCTTGTCCCGGTGACGCTTGAGGGCGGCGGCCATGAGGTTGCCGTTGTGGGTACCGGTCCGCATCAGATCGTTCACGCCAGTACCTCGGCGATCGTGTTGAGTTCATCTACCGAGCGGCAGCTCAGCAGCAGCGTGGTCACACCCGTTTCCTCCCACTGTGCGGCCCGCTCGCGGACTTCAGCAGCGGTGCCGATCATGTGCATGTCATCGACGAGTTCGTCGGGGATCAGCGCTGTGGCCTGGTCCTTCTTGCCCTCGAGGTAGAAGTTCTGCACCTGGTCCGACAGCTCGGCGTACCCCATCCGCTCAAAGACCTGCTTGTGGAAGTTCTGCTCCTTGGCCCCCATGCCGCCCATGTAGAGCGACACGATCGGCTTCATCGCGTCGATGACCTGCTGCTTCTCCGCCGCGTCGGCGACGATCTGAACGTGGCAGGTCGCCGCGATCTCGAAGTCGGCCCTGGTGCGTCGAGCGCCCTCACGAGCGAAACCCTCGTCCAGCCAGGGTTGATACATGGCCGCCGACTTCGGGGTGTAGAAGATCGGGATCCAGCCGTCGGCAATCTCGGCGGTTTGGGCAACGTTCTTGGGGCCTTCCGCGCCAAGCCAGATGGGGATGTCCGCGCGCAACGGGTGCACGATCGACTTCAGCGGTTTGCCGAGTCCCACGGAGTTCTCTCCGTTGAAGGGCAACGGGTAGTGGGGTCCGTCGTTGGTGACCTTGTCCTCGCGGGCGAGGACCTGGCGAATGATGTCGACGACTTCGCGGGTGCGGGCCAGTGGCTTGGAGAAGGGTTGGCCGTACCAACCCTCCACGACCTGAGGTCCGCTGACACCCATGCCGAGCACGACCCGACCACCGCTGAGGTGGTCGAGGGTCAGGGCGTGCATGGCGATCGAGGTCGGTGTCCGTCCCGACATCTGCACGATGGAGGTGCCCAGCCGAACCCGTGACGTCTCGCGACCCCACCAGGCCAGCGGGGTGAACGCGTCCGATCCCCAGGCCTCCGCGGTAAAGATCGCGTCGAAGCCAGCAGCCTCCGCAGCGGCCACAAGATCGGCGGTGCCAGTAGGCGGTTGGGCGCCCCAGTAGCCGAGCTGCAGTCCTAGTTTCATGGACCCACACTTTCAGACCCTTGCCGAGATTTCTAGAACATGTTTCACTTTCGTTTTATGTCCCGAACTCTTTCGGCCCCGGTCACCGTCGCCTTCGACTACACCCGCTCGACCGGTCCCGTGCTCGGCCGGTTCATGACCGGGTTGCGGGACGGCCTCCTCATCGGTGCTCGCACGTCGAGTGGCCGAGTCGTCGTGCCGCCGCCGGAGTACGACCCTGACACCCATGCGGCCACCACCGACTTTGTCGAGGTCTCCACCACGGGAACCGTGACGTCCTGGTCCTGGGTTTCCGAACCGGTGGCGGGTCAGCCGCTGGCCAAGCCGTTTGCCTTCGTCCTGGTGACCTTCGACGGTGCCGACGCGCCGATGCTGCATGCCCTCGACGTCGACTCCCCCGACGACGTCGAGACCGGAATGCGGGTCCAGGTGCGCTGGGCCGCTGAGCGGGTCGGACACATCAACGACATCGCCTGCCTTGAGCCGATCGGGGTCTCGACAGGCTCGACCAGCGGAGACGACTACTCGACCAGCGAGAACGCCCCCTTGACGGCTGAGCCGGTCACCGGCATCGTCACCCCAGTCGAACTCGACTACCTCTATGCCGCTTCCCCCGAAGAGTCAGCGTTCTACCGCGGCCTCCTCGAAGGGAAGATTCTCGGGCAGCGCTGCCCCGTCTGCCGGAAAGTTTACGTCCCCCCGAGGAGCGCCTGCCCGGTAGACGGGGTGGCCACGACCGAGGAAGTCGAGCTTTCTCACACCGGCACGATCACGACGTTCTGCATCGTGAACGTCCCCTTCATGGGGCAGAAGATCAAGCCGCCCTACGTCTCGGCATACATCCTGCTCGATGGTGCAGACATCGCGTTCCTGCACCTGATCCTCGACGTGCCGGCCGAAGAGGTCCGGATGGGGATGCGGGTTGAAGCGGTCTGGAAGCCACGCGACGAGTGGGGCACCACGATCGAGAACATCAGCCACTTCCGGCCGACCGGCGATCCCGACGCCGAGTACGCCACCTATAGCCAACACCTCTGAGCGGAGAGACCATGCGTGACGTTGCGGTCGTGGGCTTTGCCCAGCGACAGATGGCGGACTTCGACGGGTCACCGACCTGTGTGGAGCTCCTGGTTCCCCTGTTTGCCGAGATCTACGAACAGACCGGCTGGACCCGACACGACGTCGGTTTCTGGTGCTCGGGCTCCTCGGACTATCTCGCTGGACGCTCGTTCTCGTTCGTCCAAGCAGTCGACGCGATCGGGGTGATCCCCCCCATCAACGAGTCCCACGTCGAGATGGATGTCGCCTGGGCGTTGTACGAAGCCTGGTTGAAGATTCAGACCGGCGAGGTCGACACCGCTGTGGTCTACGCCTTCGGCAAGAGCTCCGCCGGGCAGCTGCGTCGGACCCTGTCGCTCCAGCTCGATCCCTATACCTTGATGCCGCTGTGGCCCGACACCGTGTCGCTGGCGGGACTGCAAGCCCGAGCCGGTCTCGATGCCGGCGTTTGGGACGAGACCGCGATGGCTGAGGTGGTGCAACGGTCATTGACCGACGCCGAGACCAACGAGTACGCCATCCGCAAGGGCGGCTCGTCGGTCGCCGAACTGCTCGCCCGCCCCCTCTACGCCGATCCCCTACGCAAGCACGATTGCGCGCCGGTCACCGATGGCGCGACCGCGCTGGTCCTCGCCGCGGGTGACAAGGCACGGGAAGTGCGGGAGAACCCGGCCTGGATTTCCGGCATCGCCCACAACGTCGACGCCCAGAGCCTCGGCAGCCGCGATCTGACGACCTCACCGTCCACGCGTCGCGCGGCAGCCGCCCTGTCGACGGACGGGGTGCAGGTCGCTGAGTTGCACGCACCGTTCAGTCACCAGGAGCTCATCCTCCGCCGCGAGCTGGGGCTCGCCAACGACGTACGGATCAACCCTTCGGGAGGCGCTCTAGCGAGCAACCCGATGTTCTCTGCCGGTGGCATCCGAATCGGTGAGGCCGCCAAGGCGATCTGGTCCGGCGAGGCCACCAAGACGCTGGCCCACGCCACCTCCGGCCCAGCCCTCCAGCAGAACCTCGTGTGCACTCTCGAAAGCTTGACCAACAGCGCGATCAACGGAGGCTCCTGATGGGTAAGCAACCAGCCGCCGTGGTCGGCGTCGGACAGACGCACCACCGCGCCCAACGGCAGGACGTCTCGATGGCCGGTCTGTGTCGCGAGGCGATCGATCGGGCCCTCGAGGACGCCGGGATGACGCTCGACGACATCGACGCCATCGTGGTCGGCAAGGCCCCGGACCTCTTCGAAGGCGTAATGATGCCGGAGTTGTTCCTGGCCGAGTCGATCGGCGCCGCAGGCAAGCCGCTCCTGCGGGTCCACACCGCGGGTTCGGTGGGTGGGTCCACAGCGATCGTGGCTGCCTCCCTGATCTCTTCGGGCGTCCACAAACGGGTCCTGACCGTGGCGTATGAGAAGCAGTCCGAGTCGAACGCCATGTGGGCGCTGTCGGTGCCGGTGCCGTTCAACATGCC
>CBDTZB010000237.1:0-4858 GCA_965364795.1 uncultured Nocardioides sp. | reverse complement strand
GCTTCCAGTGGTCATGATGACGCTTCCTGTTCTGTGCAGCCCGGCCGCACGATGGTGGGAGTTGCTCGTTGTTCTACGTTTCGGTGTCCTGCCTCACGCCCGGACACTGTGGGTGATACCCGCGCTGGACCCGGCTAAACATCGAATTTCCTACAGCTCCATGAGACGACGGAACACACCGGCGGCCACGACCAGGGCCGCAAGGGCACTGGCCGCGGTCAGCCCCTCGGCCACTTCCGCGCGTCGCGACCACCAAGCCGAGCGCCAGCCTCGTCCGGTGGCCACCGCCGACAACACCACCAAGGCGCCGAGAGCGAGTCCGACGCCAGCACCGGCCAGCACCGTTCCGGACCCGAAGACGGCGGCGATGTTCGTCAGCAGTGCCGCGACACAGGCGAGACCGGCCGCGCGCAGGAGAGCTCGCGGCGCTCGGTGGCGGTAGCTGCGGGCAGCAAGCAGCAGCGCCGCCCCGGAGAAGCCGACCAGGCACCGCGCACCCACCCGGTCGAACTCTGCGGTCGCCGACACCAACAACAGTGGCGCAGCCCCGGCCGCAACCACCAGCACCGCCACACTCGAGGCAGTGAGCAGGCGGGTGCCGCTGCGGGCCACCGACTCCATGGCCGCACGCGGGACGATGATCCGTCCGCGTCGACCCTTGGGCCGCTCACGAGCCGACCAGGCGGAGACCGCCAGCCGCTCGAGGTCGAGCAGGAACTGATCCGGTACATCGATCGCCACGCCAGGCACGAACCGGGCGGCGAGCATGGCTAGCAGGAGCAGCACCGCCCACACAACCTGAGGATCAAGGTCCAGGAGCGCGGCACCGGTGGCGACCAAGAACAGCCCGACACCCGCGAGGATCCAGACCCGAAGGGCCTCCTCCGCATACGGCGACAGAGCACGCCCCACCGCGGCCGTGACCCCCGCTGCCAGAGCGGCGATCCCGACGATGGTGGGCAGCCGCACCGGATCGGGGTCCCAGACCACGGTGAACGCCGCGGCCGCGCTGAAGACCGGAGCGACGGCCACCCGTTGGGCGGCGAACCGTCCCAGCGGCAGAAGACCCAGGGCTGCCCCGGTCAGTAGAAGAACGAGCACCGCCGAGACGCTCGCGGCGTCGTTTGGCTGGGACGCGGCGTACCAGCCGGCAAGGCCCGCCACCGCGGCGCAGATGGCGAACCACAGGGAACCCAGAGCGCTCCCATCACCCGCGGGCCCAGCGACCACGCCGGGCTCGTGACCGCGGGGACCCGAGCCTGGGCCCGAGTTGGCTGAGTCGGGCGCCAGCGCGACCAGGACGGAGCCGGAGGTCACCCCCACGTCGATCAGCGGTTCGGTCGAGAGTGGCTGTCCGTGCCGGGTGACGATGGCGGGTCGGTAGGGCAACCCGGCCTGCTCGGCGTACTCGCGAGAAAGGTCGACTCCCGTGGCGCCGGACGGCACGACGAGGTCCAGCGACCCAACGGGGCCGTGGACGCTGATCATCAGGCTGTCGCCAGCGGACGCCCCTGCGACCCCACCAGCAGCCGGACCTCCGGCCGAACCCGCAGCACTCACCGAGACCTCCTCGTACTCGACTTCAGACTAAGCCCTGCCGAGTGTCGGTATCCGTCGCCTACCATCGGCGCACCAGCCAGCGCGACGGATCGGGACGATGTGAGCACCACACTCGGAGGAGCACGGGTCGACGAGCCGACCATGCCCAGCGGATCGGTGACGCTGCAGGCGCCACCGCAGATCCAGGCCAACGAGGGCGCCTCGGGCGTGGTGATGAATGCGATCCCCATGCTGGGGAGCCTGGGCTCGATCGTGGTGGTGGCGAGCATCGGCGGAAGTGGCGGCAACGGCGGTCGCAGCTTCCTGGCGGCTGGCATGTTCCTCTTCGCCACCCTCGGCTTCATCTTCGTGCAGATCGATCGGCAGAGAAAGCAACGCACCCAACAGGTCACCGGCTCCCGCACGGAATACCTTCGCTACCTCGCCGGGGTCCGCACGATGGCTCGTGACGCGGCGGCGCAGCAGCGCCGGGCTCTGACCTGGCACCACCCCGAGCCCCGCTCCCTCCCCGCCCTTGCCGAGGACCGGACCCGGGTCTGGGAGCACGCGTCGACCGACCCTGCGTTCCTCCACGTGCGCTACGGCGTCTGCGCCCAACCGTTGGCCCTCGAACTCGTGCCCCCCGAAGGCGCCCCCATCGACGACGTCGATCCCGCCGCGGCCTCCGCCCTGCACCGGCTCCTGACCGTGCACCGGATGCAGCCCGACCTACCTGCCTCTATCGACCTTCGGGCCTTCGACCGCATCGAGATCTGCGGCGACGAGACCCCTGCCCGGTCCTTGGCGCGTGCGCTGCTCTGCTCCGGGGCCACGTTCCAGTCGCCCGACCACCTGATCATCGCCGTCCTGACCACCGAGGAGAACCTCGCGCACTGGGACTGGGTGAAGTGGTTGCCGCACGCCCAGAGCGAGCGCCGAGGCGACGCCGTCGGCGCCAGTCGGATGGTGACGACCTCCCTGAGCGACCTGGCCGACCTGCTGCCTGCCGATCTCAGCGAACGGCCCCGATTCGGCGCCGACGAACTCGCCCCGGCGCCCCACATCATGCTGATCATCGACGGCGTCGAACTTCCACCGGGCAACCACGTGGTCCCTCCCGACGGCCTGCACGGCGTGACGCTGATCGACCTTCCCGAACGCTGGGTCGAGCTCGAGGACTCGACCCGGTTGCGGCTGCAACTCACCGACGCCGTTCCCGACCAGGATGGTCGGGTCGCGATGGAGGCACTCCTGCTGCGCCAGGTTCCGGTGCGCGCTCACGCCGATCAGTGCGACCTCGCCACCGCGGAGGCTCTGGCTCGGCGACTGATGCCGTTGCGCACCGTCTCCGGCGCCAACGCTGAGGCCGGCTCCGGCGAGATCACCGGTCCGAGCGACTTCATGGACCTGCTCGGGCTGGGCGACGTCCGCCGCTTCGACCCGACGCCGGCCTGGCGTCCACGTCCCGCCCGGGACCGCCTGCGGACCCCGATCGGGTTAGGTGAGGGCGGTGCGCTGGTGCACCTCGACATCAAGGAATCCGCCCAACAGGGAATGGGCCCGCACGGCCTGTGCATCGGCGCCACGGGGTCGGGCAAGTCGGAGTTCCTGCGCACCCTGGTGCTCGGGCTGGCGATGACCCACTCCCCCGAACAACTCAATATGGTCCTGGTTGACTTCAAGGGTGGCGCGACCTTCGCCGGCATGGCTGACATGCCCCACGTCTCTGCGGTGATCACCAACCTCGCCAACGAACTCACCCTGGTCGACCGGATGCAGGACGCCCTGTCCGGCGAGATGGTGCGCCGCCAGGAGTTGCTTCGCGAAGCGGGCAACTACGCCTCGGTCCGGGACTACGAGAAGGCTCGCGCTGCCGGTGAGGACCTCGCTCCGCTGCCGTCGCTGTTCATCGTGGTCGACGAGTTCTCCGAGATGCTCTCGGCCAAGCCGGAGTTCATCGACCTGTTCGTGGCGATCGGTCGGCTGGGCCGATCCCTAGGTCTGCATCTCCTGCTCGCCTCGCAGCGGCTCGAGGAAGGGCGACTGCGGGGGCTGGAGTCCCACCTGTCCTACCGGATCGGGTTGCGCACCTTCAGCGCCCAGGAGTCCCGGGCTGTGCTCGGCGTACCCGACGCCTATGAGCTGCCCGCGGTTCCCGGCCTCGGTTATCTCAAGCCCGACCCGACGTCGATGGTGCGCTTCAAGGCGGCCTACGTCTCGGGCCCACCCCCGACCCGGGCTCGAGTACGCCGCGACGAGGGTGGGCATGTCCAGGGCATCTTGCCGTTCACGATCTCCGAGGTGCTCGATCTTCACCGGCACGACGAAACCGAGGACTCCGGCCCCACCGAGCGGCCCGCGGCTGAGCTGGAGAGCCAGGAGACCCTGCTCGATGTCGCAGTCGAGCACATGGTCGGCCAGGGGCCGGCTGCCCATCAGGTCTGGCTTCCGCCTCTCGACGTACCCGACACCCTCGACACGCTGATGCCTGATCTGATCGAGGATCCGAGTCTCGGCCTGATCTCGCCGCACTGGCGCGCACAGGGCGGTTTGACCGTCCCCCTCGGCACCGTCGACCGCCCCCGCGAACAGCGCCGCGACACCCTGAGCGTAAGACTCAGCGGCGCCTCCGGACACGTCGCGGTCGTCGGCGGTCCGCGGAGCGGCAAGAGCACCCTGCTGCGCACGATCGTGACCGCCACAGCACTGACCACCACCCCGGCCGAGTCACAGTTCTTCATCCTCGACTTCGGTGGCGGCACCTTCACCCCGCTCACCGATCTGCCTCACGTGTCGGGCGTCGGCACCCGCTCCGAGCCCGACGTGATCCGGCGGATCATCGCCGAGGTCTCGGGCATCGTGGACCGACGCGAGGCCTACTTCCGCAACAACGGCATCGACTCGATCGAGACCTACCGCTCGCGGCGGGCCCAGGGTCGCGCCGACGACGGGTACGGCGACGTGTTCCTGGTCATCGACGGGTGGGGCACGCTGCGCGCCGACTTCGACGAGATCGAGGTGCAGGTCCAGCAACTGGCGAGCCGGGGTCTCACCTTCGGGCTGCACATCGTCACCGCGGCCGCGCGCTGGTCGGACTTCCGCGCCGCTATGCGCGACCAACTCGGCACCCGCCTCGAACTTCGCCTCGGCGACCCCATGGACTCCGAAGTGGATCGCAAGGTTGCTGCCCTGGTGCCCAGCGGGCGTGCGGGTCGCGGACTGACTGTCACCAAACTGCACTTCCTGGGCGCACTGCCCCGCCTGGACGGCCAGCCGGATGCCGAAAGCCTCGGGGATGGCGTGGAGGACCTCATCCATC
>CBDTZB010000236.1:0-4882 GCA_965364795.1 uncultured Nocardioides sp. | reverse complement strand
ACGCGCACCGGCAGGGTGCCGGTGTTGGAGGTCGAGCTGAACCCCACGTAGTCGGCGATGTCCGCGTTGTTGATCGAGTCATACCCCGTCTCCACCGGCAGGTTCAGCGCGATCGTGGTGACCGCGTTGGGCCGCAGGGTGAAAGTTCGGGTCATCTGTTCGCCGAAGCAGCACGCCGCTGACCCCTGCGAGGGGATCTGCCCGTTTCCGTCCCGGCCGATGATGGAGCGGACAACGGTGAAGCGCAGGGGCGCGGGGTTGGGCCCGCTGCGAACGCTCACGGCGGTGACCCGACCCTTGGTGGGCGCCAGTCCGCTCGGCTGTCCCGGCAGCCCGTTCTGGTTGAAGGTCGCCAACTGCACCCAGGTGCAGTTGTTGGTGCCGCTGGGCCGTACGGCGAAGTCACCGTTTGCGTTGACCAGGCGCGGCCCGGCTTCACACCCGTAGTTGGCGTTGGGGGCCACATTCGTGGGCCCTCCGAAGTCAATTGCTGCTGCTGGCGGCACGGGCGACAGGAGGCTCAAACCGAGGCCTCCCAGCGCGGTCACGAGTGCTGCCCTGCGTCTGTGCGTACGTCGCGTCCTCACGGCGATCCCCCTCCGCCGGTCCCTCCGGACCGGTCAGTACCGATCCATTGACGTTACGCCGGTTCCTCCAGCGCGTCACCGGAGGAAAGGTAAAGAAAAGCCTGCTGCATCCAAATCACGATGCGGCGGTTTCCTCAGGACGCTTCGATGAGATCGAGTGCAACCTTGATGACCCGGTGCAGCGTGGGGTAGGCGAAGTGCATCCCGGCGATGGTCTCGATCGGCACCTCGGCGTGAACCGCCAGCGCGAGAAGCCCGAGCACCTCCCCGCCGTACGGCGCCATGGCGGTTGCCCCGACGAGTACGCCGCGGTCAAGGTCAGCCACGACTTTGATGATGCCGTCGTTGCCGGACCCGTGCATCCACCCGCGGCTGGACCGGGGAATCTCAGCCACGCCGATGCCGACCCGCAGTCCGGCGTTCCGGCCCTGTTCCTCGGTCATCCCCACCGAACCGACCTCGGGATCGGTGAAGGTGACCCGAGCGACGGCGTGGTACTCAGCCGGGCGGGGGTTCTCCCCTAGCAGGTCACTGACCACCAGCCCGGCCTGATAGAGCGCCACGTGGGTGAAGGCGCCCTTGCCGGTGATGTCACCGACCGCCCACAGTCGATCACCGGCACGCAGCGTGCCGTCCACGGCGATCACTTGTGCTTCGGGGTCCAGTCCGACCGTCTCCAGGCCTAGTCCAGCGAGTTGGTTCACTCGCCCGGCGGCCACCAGAAGTCGCTGGGCATGCAGCGCCTCGCCGTCGAGTTGGACCGCGAACTGATCGGAAGCGGCGTCGTGGGTGACGCGGCTGATCTCCACACCGCTACGGACGGTGATCCCCTCACGGCTGAAGACGTCGGTTAGCACCTCGCTGCTCTGCGGTTCCTCCGCAGCGAGGATGCGGTCGGAAGCCTCCAGCAAAGTGACCGCGGTGCCAAACCGGGCGTAGGCCTGGGCCAGTTCGCATCCGATGTTGCCCGCCCCAATCACGATCAGGGACGTGGGAGCTTCTTCGAGACGGAAGATCTCGCGGTTCGTGAGGTACGGCGTCTCCGCGAGTCCGTCGATGGGAAGGACTGCCGGTGTAGTGCCGGTCGCGAGGATGACTCCCCGTCGCGCGACGAACCGGCGGGTTCCAACGTCTGTGCTCACGGTGACCCCGCCGGGACCGTCCAGTCGTCCGCGTCCGCGGACGACCGTGGCGCCTGACTGCTCGAGTCGTTCAACGTGCGAGTGATCGGTCCACTGATCGGTCGCCTCAGCGATCCGTCGGCGAGGCAGGGCGTAGTCGGGTTCGATGGACGCCTCCCCCGCCAGTTCAGCGGCGTGGTGGGTTTCGGCGACTGTGTGGGCGGCACGCACGAGCAACTTCGATGGTGTGCACCCGACGAAGGGGCACTCACCTCCGACAAGATTCTCTTCGACTGCGACGACCTCGAGACCCGCCTCGGCAAGTTTGTTGGCGGCGTACTCACCCCCGGGGCCCAGCCCGATGATGATGACGTCTACTTCCTGAGGGTCACTCATGTTCGTCCTTCCGAAGAGCCGAGTAGCGAGGCGTTAGCGGTCGAGGTGGCGGGACCAGGCAAAGCAGAAGAGACCGTACGCCGCGAAGCCGACCCCGATGGCAATGGTCAGGGGCGAACCGAAGGGTTGGTCCAACAACTCTCGCAGGGCCTGGTCCAGGCCCCCTGTTTCATCCGCTTCACGGGTGAGCGCGGCGTACCCGAAGAGCACGCCCACCAGACCCAGGGCGACTCCTTTGGCGCTGTAGCCGATGCGGCCGAGCCAGACGTAGGCGGTGCCGTCGGCACCGGACGAGCCGGAGGACTCCAAGTCCTTCTTGAAGCGGTCGCCGATCGCCTTACGCAACAACATGCCACCAGCGATGATGACGCCGACTCCGACCGCGGCGACAAGGATCTGGCCACCCGGCATGCCCAGCACCTTGGCGGTGAAGGACTTGGTCCCTCCGCCCCCACCCGAGGAACCCGAGCCGATCAGAAGGCGCAGCGCGTTCACGCCGATGAGCAGGTAGATCAGCACGCGGCCCGCCGAGACGAGTCGCTTGAAGATCCTCTTGCGCCCCTCCCGGTCGAGATGACCGAAGATCGCCTCGATCCCCTGCCACAGCGCCAACAGAAGCATCCCGACGGCCACCGCACCGACGAGGAAGGACCCGAACGGTTTCTGCGACAACTCCCGGATGGCGCCATCACTGGACGGCGACCCCGAGCCTTGCCCCAGAGCGAGTTGGATGGCCAACCAGCCGATGATCAGGTGCACGAGCCCGTAGGCCACCAGGCCGGTCCGAGCGACGCGATCGACACCGTCGCTGTGATGGAGCGCCGACTCCAGCCGGCCGAAGGTTGACGACATCGGGCAACCCTATGCAGCGGTTCCCCGAGCGTCATCACCCCATGGGATGGATCGGTGGGTCAGGCGATCGATCCGCGATTGCGTTGGATGGCGCCGAGGATGCCGTTGACGAACGGCGGGGACTCATCAGTGGAGAGTTCGCGCACCAGAGCCATCGCCTCGCTGATCGCCACCGTGCCTGGGACGTCGTCGGGGCCCCAGACGAGCTCCCAGACCCCGAGGCGCAGGACGTTGCGATCCACTGCGGGCATCCGGTCGATCGTCCAGTCCGTGGAGTACTCCGTCAGGAGGCCGTCGATCCGGTTGGCATGCTCGGCGACGCCGCGGATCAGAGTCGCGGTGTACTCGTTGTTGGGCGGTTCGCCCGCGCCGATGGCCGCTTCCAGCGCCTCGACGGCCGATTCCCCGCGCATGTCGGCGGCGTACAGCAGGTCGAGGGCGCGCTTGCGGGCCTTGGAACGAGCACCCATCAGGACTTGACGCGACCCTGGTAGGACGAGTCGCGGGTGTCGACCTTGATCTTTTCGCCCTGCACGATGAAGAGAGGCACCTGGATCTCGTGACCGGTCTCGAGCGTCGCGGGCTTGGTCCGGCCGGTGGCGGAGTCGCCAGCGAGACCGGGCTCGGTGAAGGTGATCTCGAGCTCGACCGAAGCCGGCATCTCGATGTAGAGGACGCGGCCCTCGTTGGTGGCCACGATCGCTTCCTGGTTCTCCAGGAGGAAGTTGGACGCGTCACCCACGAGCTCGGGGGTGATCTCGATCTGGTCGTAGTTGCTGGTGTCCATGAAGACGTAGGAGGTGCCGTCGTTGTAGAGGTACTGCATGGTCCGCTTGTCGACGTTGGCGATCTCGACCTTGACGTCGGCGTTGAACGTCTTGTCGACCGTCTTGCCCGACTCGATGTTCCTCAGCTTCGTCCGCATCACGGCGCCGCCCTTGCCCGGCTTGTGGTGCTGGAACCAAAGAACCTGCCAGAGCTGGCCGTCGAGGTTGAGAACCATGCCGTTCTTCAGGTCGTTGGTCGTTGCCATGCGCGGAGAACCTCTTCACGTTGGGGAAAGTCAGGGCGGCATGCCGTCGGCAGCGCCATCGCAGGAGTTTAGGGCAGAGGCCTGTCAGGCGCCGATTTGCAGTCCCCCCGCTGCTGGTCGAGGAAGGACAAATCCGGTCTCGAAACCCCGCAACGCCACGAACCCAAGCCACCGAGGACTGTCGGTGGTCGGTTGTCTAATAGAACACATGAACGAGCAGCCGCAGGACTTAGGATCTGAGTCACCCGACCCCGCCGCGGTGGTGCTCGAAAGGCTGCTCGAGACCAACCGGATCATTGCCTCTGCAGAGGTCACCAAACTCACCCAGGTCGTTGACTGGATCGTGGTCAACGAGGTCGATCCAGTCACCCACGAGGCGGGTCCGTTGTGTGACCGGGCAGTCCGGACCTCGGGTGAGGGGTCCCCGTTCGTCACCGAGTTCGACCTCATGGACTTCGCCGCGGTGTTGGGGATGACCACCGATAGCGGTTCGTTCTATTTGTGCAAAGTCGCTGAACTTCGCTACCGGCTTCCGGTGTTGTGGGATCAAGTCGTCGCCGGGCGACTTCCTGCGTGGCGTGGGTTGAAGATCGCCGAGGAGACCTGGTCCCTACCGGAGGCCGGTGCGGCGTACGTCAACCGCCACCTCGCCAAGGCTGCGAGGTCGTGCTCCTGGGCACAGATCCACCGCCTCGTCGAAGAAGCCACCGCCCGGTTCGACCCAGACAAGGCTGAAGAGCAACGCAAGCAGCGCGCGGACCGGCGCAGGTTCGACATCGGGCTCGGCGAGGTCGGGATTGATGGGGTCGTCCAGGTCGACGCCTCCCTGGACCTCGCTGACGCGCTCGACCTCGAAGCCGCCATCGCCTCTGTCGCCCACCAGTTGCTCGAGT
>CBDTZB010000235.1:0-4884 GCA_965364795.1 uncultured Nocardioides sp. | reverse complement strand
TGGGTAGGAGGAAGACCTGCCCGTTACCGGAGGACATGTTCAGGGTCGGTGAGGTGATCAGATCCGGGGTCGGGAGCGGCGAGCCGTTCGTCCCCGCCAGCGCGACCTGGATCAGGAAGGTCTCGCCTGGTTCAACCGATCCGCTGAGGGCGGCGACGCCGCCGCTTCCGCCGCTCGACGAGCGGTACTGCAGAGCCTTGCCGGCAAGGCTGACGGTGCTGGAACCGTTGTTCTTCAGCTCCACAAAGTCGGCGTTGAAGGGAGCGCCGCTGTTGCCGCCTCCGCCGTAGACCTCGTTGATGACGAGATCAGCGCTGGCGGCCTGGGCGGTCGGGGTGATGGCTAGGGCGGAGAGGGACAGCGCGAGACCGGCGACGGCCGAGGTCCCCACGCGAAACGTTGAGGGCATAACAAAACTTTCCGAGAGAGAGGTGGTTCGATTGTTGCCCGACCGCCACGGCGCCCGTCATGAGCGACAGGCACCGTGGCGAGCAGAAGGTGCTGACTACTTGTTGCGCCGGACGTACAACTTGACGATCTGCGTGTCCGAGGTGGTGGCGTCGTTGCCGAAGTACTTCACCCGGATGCGCTTCTTGCCGGTGGTGTTGTAGGGCTTGACCCGGATGACGATCTTGCCGTTGGGCTTCAGCGACCTGCTGTACTTCCGTCCGCCGGTGAAGGCGGTGACCTTGCCAGCAGCAGGCTGATCCCCAGCGTCGACCTCGACCTTGATGCGGACAGTGGTCCTGCCTCGGAAGACCTTCTTGGGCTTGCGGTCCGCGGTCACCTTGCCGGTGGCCACAGCAGGAGCGCGCCGCACGAAGTCCAGCGGGATCATCGCTTCGGTGTCGGTGGCGGCACCGGTGACGGTGAGCCCGGCAGGCTTGCCGCTGTAGTCCGGGACGGTGACGCTGACCGAGGCGGTGCCGTAGTCGTCGAACAGGTCGACGCCTCTGGTGTTGTTCACCGGGAAGGTGCCCAGCGACTCGCCGTCGAGGGAGACCTCGACCTCGTCGTCATTGACGTCGGTGGGACCGGTCATGGCCAGCGAGGAGAGGTTCATGACGACGGCGTCTCCAACGTCAAGCGGCTCAACAGGTGCGCCTTCGGGGAAGGCGACCCCGACCGAGACCTGCGAGTAGTCAACGGGCAACGGCGAGGCCGCGAACGCTGCGAGGTACTCGGTGGTGGCCACTAGGTCCGTTTTGCCGGTGTCTTGAGGCGCGGTGCCGTTGGCGAGTTCGGTGAAGTTGTCGCCGCCTGAGGCCAGGAACGAGTTGACGGTCACCGAGTAGTCGGCGGCCGCGCGAATCGGTTCCCCGTCCAGAGACATCGACATGATCCGCTTGCCAGCAGCCCCACTCGGGTCATAGGTGTAGGCGAAGCCCCTGGAGATGCCCATTCGGAGGAACGGACGGCTCGACCCCTCAGGCTGCCACTGCTGCTCGAGGACCCGCTTGATCTGGGCTCCTGTGAGATCCATGTTGACCAGGGTGTTGGCGAAGGGCTGTACTTCCGCCGCCTGCTTGAAGGTGAGGTCGGCGGGATAGCCGCCGTCGTTCTTACCGCGCAGGTCAGTACGCAGGCCACCGGGATTCATGAAGGCGATCTGGGCGCCACCGGCGCTGGGGATCCGGGTGGCGTAGCGCTGAATCTCAGCCACGAGGTTGCCCAAGGTGGACTCACCACCCCGAGAATCGTCACCCGAGACGAATCGGGCACGATCGAAGGCGCCAGCGAGTTCGCCGATCTTCACCGCGCCCTTCTCCCCCGCGTCCGCGACGGCGTCAGCCACGATCTGCTCGGTCGCGGGGTCTGCCGGCGCGGCAGGCACGCCGCCGGGCAGGAGCGGCACCAGAGCCGTGTCAACGCCGAGCAGCGTGTCGGTCTCGGGGTCAATGGAGAACTCGAGCTGGTTCAGGTTCATGCCGTACTGACCTGCCGAGACCACGGGTCGTTCGGTGACCGCACGGTTGGACCATTCAGCAACGGGGAACGAGCAGTCGTAGGCCAAGTGAGTGTGCCCGGACACGATCGCGTCGACGTTGGCATTCACCCCGGTGACGATCTCACCGAACTTCGAGGTCGGGTCGTCGTCCATCGTGACGCAGTCGGTGCTCGGTGCGCCCTCGTGGACGAGCATCACCACGACTTCGACGCCCTCGGACTTGAGCTGATCAGCCTCCGCGTTGACGGCGGTGGGGATGTCCTCCACCGCGAGGTCGGCGATCCCGTCGGGCGAGACCAGCGAGGGGAGATCCTCGGTGACCGCTCCGACGAACCCGACCTCGACCTGCGCGTCACCCTCACCGAAGGTCTGGACGAAGGTGGGGTCCAGCGCCGGGTCGCCGGTCGACCGAACCTTCACGTTGGCGCCGATGTAGGCCCATTCGGCACCACCCTCGGGGTTGGTCTGCGCATCGTAGGCGGCCATCACTCGGTTGATCAGGTCGTCGTACCCCTGGTCGAACTCGTGGTTCCCGACAGCGGAAACATCCAAACCGGCTTCGTTGAGGACATCGATGGTGGGCTTGTCGTTAGCCACGAACGACTCGAAGGTCGAGGCGCCGATCAGGTCTCCGGCTGCGGCGAAGACCATGTTGGGGTTATCGACGCGGGCCTGCTTGACGTATCCCGCAAGCACCGCCGCTCCGGCCTCAGCGTTGCGCGCGTTCTTCTGGATGCGGCCGTGGAAATCGTTGGTGGCCAGCACGGTCACCACGACCGGGTCGGCGGCTTGAGCGGGTGAGAGAGCAACACCCGCGAGCGGGGTGGCTACGAGGCCGAGGCTGAGCCCGACGACGAGGGAACGCGTACGAACCCGAGGTGCGAACAACACAGGGATGGACCTTCCGAGGGGTGACGGAGTGTGAGAGGTAACTCACAGCGGACCCTAACCGTCCGCACCGCTCGACGGAACCCCCAACGAGACCCTCGGTTCACTTTTAACCCGGCTTGGGAGACCGTGAGTTGCTCGTTCTCAGTTCTTGACCGGAGTCGAACGCAGATCCGCCCGTTGCCGACAGACGTCGCGGAAGAACTCGAAGCCCGACCACATCGTCATCGCGACTGCGGCTGCGAGAAGCACCTGAGCGCCGTAGAACAGCGCGGCTCCTGGGAACCCGAATTGATCGAAGGCGCCTCCGTGAGCGTCACCGTGAGGCAAGGGCAGCACCAGGAAGCCCAGCGCACCCGCCTGCAGGGTCGTCTTGATCTTGCCGCTGTTCGAGGCTGCGATGACCACCTGCTTGAGGATCGACAACCGTAGAGCGGTCACGCTCCACTCACGCAACAACACGATGATGGTGACCCACCACCAGACGTCACCGGCGACCGACAGAGCGATCAGTGCCATCCCGGTCATCGCCTTGTCCGCGATCGGGTCGGCGATCTTGCCGAAGTTGGTCACCAGACCCCGCGCGCGCGCGATGTCTCCGTCGACCTTGTCGGTGACCATGGCCACAGCGAAGATCACGAAGGCGACGATCCGCCAAGTGGTGGAGTCGCCCCCGTCCACGAGCAGCGCCGCGCCGAAGAACGGGACGAGGATGATGCGCAGGGTGGTGAGCGCGTTGGGCAGGTTGTAGTTGCTCACCGTCTTCACGTCGTTCATCGAGGACTCCCCACGACATGAGCGATGAGGTCGACCCCGTCGGTCGCCTCGACCACCGCGGTCACGAACTGTCCGACCTCGAACTCGCCCTCGGCCTGGCCGATCAGCAGCGTCGTTCCATCCACCTCGGGGCCCTGCTGCGCGGCGCGTCCGACGGTCTCACCATCCTCGATCGACTCGATCAGCACCTCAACGGTTTCGCCGATGCGGTCCTCGGCGCGTTGGGAGGTGAGTTCCTCGACCAGGGAGGACAACTCCTGCACGCGAGCCAATACCTCGTCCTCGTCCAGTTTGTCGGCGTAGTCGGCGGCTTCGGTGCCGTCCTCGTCGGAGTAGCCGAAGACCCCGGTGACGTCGAGGCGAGCGGCTTGGAGGAAATCGCACAGGGTGGCGAAGTCGGCCTCGGTCTCACCGGGGAATCCGACAATAACGTTGGACCTGACCCCAGCGTGGGGGTCGTGGGCCCGAACCTGCTCGAGCAGGCCGAGGAAGCTGTCGGGGTCGCCGAAACGTCGCATGCGGCGCAGCACCGTGGGGCTGGCGTGCTGGAAGGACAGGTCGAAGTACGACGCCACACCAGGCGTGGTCGCGATCGCCTCGATCAGACCGGGTCGCGTCTCGGCGGGCTGGAGGTAGGACACCCGCACCCGCTCGACTCCGTCGAGGGCTACAAGTTCCGGAAGCATGGTCTCCAACAACCGCAGGTCGCCGAGGTCCTTGCCGTAGGAGGTGGAGTTCTCGGAGACTAGGAAGAGTTCGCGTGCACCCTGCTCGGCGAGCCACGCGGCCTCGTGCAGCACGTCGCTGGGCCGACGACTCACGAAGGAACCTCGGAAGCTGGGGATGGCGCAGAACGAGCATCGCCGGTCACATCCGCTGGCCAACTTCAGCGGCGCCATCGGGCCGTGGTCGAGGCGGCGCCGGGTCGGGCTGATCAGCTCGACAGGCTCCAAGGACGTCGCGGGCTGACGCTGGCTGGGGCTGATCGGCAGCAGTTTGCGACGGTCCGAGGGTGTGTGGGGGTGTTGCTTCTCGCCCGCCAGGATGGAGCGAAGCTTGTCGGCGATGTCCTCGTAGTCATCGAAGCCGAGGACGGCGTCGGCCTCCGGCAGCGAGTCGGCCAACTCCTTGCCGTAACGCTCAGCCATACAGCCCACCGCGACGACCTTCTGCGGCCGCCCGGTCTCTTTCAGGTCGGCGGCTTCGAGAAGCGCATCGACCGAGTCCTTCTTCGCGGCCTCCACGAAGCCACAGGTGTTCACCATGACGGT
>CBDTZB010000234.1:0-4900 GCA_965364795.1 uncultured Nocardioides sp. | reverse complement strand
AACTTCGCGTCCCCATCAGGCGAACTTCGTGAGTCAGTCGGGAGCCCAGCAACGGCCGAAGGTCTGACCGGCTTGCCACTGCTCGCGGGTGGGGAACTCATAACCCCACTCGTAGTCAAGGGCGTCGTCGGCTGCGGCGCGACCGGCGTCCTCGCACGGACCCTGTCCGCGTTGGCGAACGGTCTCAACACCGGGGTAGGGGCCGGACTCGAACTGCACCACATCAACCGCGCGCCAGCGATGCGGAGCGGTGCACAGAACACGCTCGAAATCCTTGGCATCCGGAGCCGCGGTCCCGCACATGGCGAAGCGGTCACGCCCCTCCGCTGTGGTGAGTACGCCGGCCAGGCGGCCCTTCCCGAGCGTTGCGAGTCGATCCGAGCCGGCGATCGCGATGGCATCGCACCGCACCCAGTCCTCGCCCAGGTCGGACTCGGGGACACCCGGGGTGAACCAGACGGTCCGCAGCATGCTCAGAGCGAGGTCTCGCTCCGATCCTCCGACGAAGTCGCTGAACCGCTCAGGGCAGCGGGTGGCCACCGCGGCTTGCACCCGCTGGGAGTCCACTGCGAGCAGATGGCCACCCACGACACTGTCGATCCTGCCCACGTGGAAGGTCATCGAGGTGTGTTTGCCCGAGCACTTGCTCGCCTTGTCGTCGTTGGTCGGCGACAGCGCATCGTCGAAGGACAGGCGGTAGCAGGCTCTGTCGGCGGGCGCTGGCGCCTCGGTGGCGCGCGGCGGTGGCGGGGGCTCGGGGGTGGAAGATGGCGCTGTCGTTGTGGGGGTCGGGGACGCAGGGAGGGGCGTCTCACCTCCACCGGTGCAGGCGCCGAGAGCCAGCACCGC
This sequence comes from uncultured Nocardioides sp., assembly GCA_965364795.1. Classification (GTDB taxonomy): domain Bacteria; phylum Actinomycetota; class Actinomycetes; order Propionibacteriales; family Nocardioidaceae; genus Nocardioides. Next base: position 4,051 of record CBDTZB010000234.1, on the reverse strand, counting down.
GAGCAGTGCACCCGCTCTGAGTCGGCTGAGGCGACGTGTGGTGGCCATCAATCAATCCGGGGTCTTGGCCCAGCAGACCGAGCGGCGATTCCCCGCCTCCCACTCGGCCTCGTGGAACCAGGTGTAGCCGAAGTCGTAGTCGACCGGGTAGTTCAACCAAGCTCCGACCGAGTCGGAGCAGAAGTCGCGCGTGGTCACCTCCACCAGTCGGTCGCCGGGGTAGGGGTCAGCCGCCTCGCCCACCTTGATGGTGGTGACGGCTCGCCAGTCGTGCTCCTCCGAGCAGGGCACCTTGGGGGAGCCCGCCACAGTCTCGCCGTCCGCGCAGACCAGCCAGGCGTCCGCGGGACGGCCTTGAAGCAGTCCCTGGGCGTCGCGGGGCAGGTTGACGTAGGACTCACTCTGCTCGCCACCGCCCACGATGTCGCAGCGGTACCACCGGGCGCCCTCCTCCCACTCCTGGGGTGAAGGGCGGAACCAGGCCCAACTCACGACAGTGCGCATGACCAAGGACTCATCCGCGCCCAGAAAAGCGGCGAAGGCTTCGCTGCAGGTCTTGTAGGCGAAGACGCCGAGTTCGTCGGATTCGTAATCCACCGAGCGCAGGCGTTTGGGGACGTCGCCGACGGCGTAGGTCTGAGCGGTGTGCGGCTTGGCGCAATCGATCACCGCAGTGGAGTTGCTGGCCACAGCGACGTCCTCGGGCGTCAGCACGCGGCAGGCTCCTAGGGCCGGCTTCTCCGCCGCGTCGGCACCTGTGCGATCGGTGTCGGTCGCGGTGCCGGGCCCGCCACAGGCGCTGGCCACGAGGCAAAAGGTGGCGACGAAGACGCCACGAAGAACCCAGGAGAAGGACACCGGCCGATCGTACGTCGTCGCCCTCAGCGAACTATTGACACGTGTCAAAAGCGGGGTAGGGTCTCCCCACCGAGTGATGAGGAGCACACACCCACCGTGACAGATCTCAGCAGCCCCCGAAGCAGTTCAGCACAGAGCGTCAGTCGCCTCGATGAAGCCGAGGGACGGGCGCATCAGACCGTCGCGGTGATCGGTGCCGGCATCAGCGGCCTCACGGCGGGGAAGATGCTCGGCGACTACGGCATCGACTACACCTGCTTCGAGAGTTCGGACCGGATCGGCGGCAACTGGGCCTTCGGCAATCCGAACGGGCACAGCAGCGCCTACCGGTCCTTGCACATCGACACCTCCAAGCACCGGTTGTCCTTCAAGGATTACCCGATGCCCGAGCACTACCCGGACTTCCCGCACCACACTTTGATCAAGGAATACCTCGAGGGGTACGCCGAGGCTTTCGACCTCAAGCGCAACATCGAGTTCGAGAACGGCGTCGTCAGCGCCACCCGTCTTGAAGGCGGAGGCTGGGAACTGGTCGACCAGGCCGGTGCCACCCGCTACTTCGATCTGCTCGTCGTGGCCAACGGACACCACTGGGACCCGCGGACGGCACAGTTCCCCGGAGAATTCACCGGTGAAGAGATCCACTCCCACTACTACATCGATCCCCACGACCCGCTGGACTTCACCGGGAAACGCATCTTGGTGGTGGGGCTCGGCAACAGCGCCGCGGACATCACTGTCGAGCTCTCCTCCCGCTCGCTGCAGAACGAGGTGACCCTGTCGACCCGCTCGAGCGCCTGGATCGTGCCGAAGTACAGCGGCGGGTTGCCCGCAGACAAGTACTTCGTCACCAGCCCCCACATCCCCTTGGCCTGGCAGCGCTGGGTACTGCAGAAGATGCAGGTCTTTGCGGGAACCAACCCTGAGCTCTACGGCCTCCCCGCACCGAACCACAAGTTCTTCGAGGCGCACCCCACGCAGTCGGTGGAGTTGCCGCTCCGGCTCGGATCGGGTGACGTCACGCCCAAGGGCAACGTCAGGTTGCTGGATGGCCAAACGGTCCACTTCGAAGATGGAACCTCCTCGGAGTTCGACATCATCGTCTACGCCACGGGCTACAACATCACGTTTCCCTTCTTCGATCCCGAGTTCCTCAGCGCCCCGGACAACCAGATCCCTCTGTTCAAGCGGATGTTCAAGCCTGGGATCGACGACTTGGTCTTCATGGGGTTCGCTCAGTCGACGCCCACCCTGTTCCCCTTCGTGGAGAGCCAGGCCCGTCTCTTGGCGGCGTACGCCCGAGGGATCTACGCCCTGCCCGACGTCGAGACGATGGAGCGCGTCATCGTTGAGGATCAGCAGAAGTACACCGGTCACGTGCTCGACCGGCCCCGGCACACCCAGCAGGTCGACTACTTCATCTACGAGCACGATCTGCGGACCAAGGAACTACCCGCGGGCCTACAGCGCGCTCGATCCGCGCGACCCCTTGCTGAGCGAACCTCCGCGGTCCGTTGAGCAACTCGACGCCCCAGCGGGGTGACCAGCGGCGCACTGCCCTTCTTGAGTCGCTCGACAGCCTCCTGCAGGACGAGAAGCGGCATCTCGATTCGATCAACATCGCCGAGATATCTCGTCGTGCCGGAGTCACCCGGTCGGCCTTCTACTTCTACTTCGAGAACAAGCAAGTAGCGGTCGCTGCCCTCAGCAACGAGATGTACGACGAGGTGTTCGCTGCCGCGGCTCAACTCGAAGGCGACGCCGGTCCGGCGGCTAACATCGAAGCCACGATCCGTCAGGTGTTTGGCGCCTGGGACAAGCACCAGCACCTCTACCGAGCGATGCTGGAGGCTCGAGCCACGAACTCCGCTGTCCGGGAGATGTGGGACAGCGACCGTGCCTCGTTCATCGAGCCGGTGGCGGCGGTGATCGACGCTGAACGAGCCGCAGGCAATGCCCCCGGCGGACCGAGCGCCGTGGACTCGCGTGCTCTGGCCACAGTGTTGCTGGACCTGAACGACCGAATGCTCGAGCGGTTGTCTCGTGGCACTGAGATCGACCGTGAGGCTCTTACCAACGCCACCGTGACCGTCTGGGTCAACGCGATCTACGGAAGGACCGAATGATGACCTCGCACAACCCGAACGACGTGGCGGGCCGCACCGCTGAACTGCCTGAGGGCTGTGAGCAGGTGAGCTTCTTGTCCGAGGGCACGACCTGTGATGCCTGGCACTTCGTCGGTCAGGGCGACCGATTCGCTGGTGAGGTAGGGCGCCCGATCGTGGTGATGGCTCACGGTCTGGGAGGCACCAAGGACTCTGGACTCGCGCCGTTCGCGACCCGACTGGCTGCGGCGGGACTGGATGTCTTCGCCTTCGACTACCGCGGATTCGGCGCCAGCGAGGGCCAGCCTCGCCAGACAGTGTCGGTAGCCGGCCAGGTCGCCGACTATCAGGCAGCCATGGCCGCGGCAGCGACCCGACCCGGTGTGGACCCGAATCGCCTTGTTCTGTGGGGAGTTTCTCTCGCGGGCGGCCATGTGCTGGCGGCTGGTGCAGGACGTGAGGACGTGGCGGCCATCGTGTCCCTCACCCCATTGGTCGACGGTCGGGCGGCGGGCCGCCACGCCCTGGCCTCGCACCCGAAGTCAGCGTTGCTGAAGTCCACGGCCGCCGGGGTGCGCAGCAAGGTGGCCGGTGCTCGGGGTAGATCCCCGGTGATGATGGCTGTTGTGGGCGAGCCCGGAGATCTCGCTGCGTTGACCCTCGACGGGCTCAAAGAGGACTACCTCGCGTTGGCCGGTCCGACCTGGCGCAACGAGATCGACGCCACCGTCGGGTTGGAGCTGGGCGGCCACCGCCCGATCACGCAGGCGAAGAACATCACCTGCCCGCTGCTGGTACAGATCGCCGACTTCGACCGCTCCGCACCCCCCCAGTCAGCGGCGAAAGCGGCCTTCAAGGGCCGGGCCGAGGTTCGTCACTACCCTTGCGACCACTTTGACGTGTGGCCCGGCAAGGACTGGTTCGAAACCACCGTCGAGCACGAGGTACGGTTCTTGATCAGGCACTTGTGATCATTATCGGGGGATAGCTGACGTGGCCGAGAACCTGCAACAACTCCTCCGTGAGCGCGCCAACGATCAGACCATCGCGATGCATCACGAAGGTCAGGCCTGGACGTGGGAGCGGTA
>CBDTZB010000233.1:0-4901 GCA_965364795.1 uncultured Nocardioides sp. | reverse complement strand
CGAGCAGCGCCCGCAGCGCCGCGAACCACAACAGCGGCGCGTCGCGCAGCCCCCACTGGATGAAGAGGAAGCAGACACCCAGGGCTGCGGTGATCCACAGCATCCGCAGCGGGGACGGTCTTCCGGTCAAGGCCGGGGCACTCCCCCCGGCGATCGATGCCCTCATCGACGACTCCGCATCGGGGCGTCGGCTAGTCCGCGGCGCTGTCCGAGTGGCAAAACCGGGAGGCTCATGTCAGGGACGCTCGGCCGCGGCAGATACCCCGGCTGACTCGCTGGCTGACCCATCGGATGGTTCGCTGGGCGTTGATGGGGCGGGGTCGGTCGGTGCGGGATGGGGCAGTTTGAGCCATTTGAGGGTGAGGGCGTTGGTGGCAACGAGGGCACTGGACCCGGCCATCGTGATCGCCGCGATCTCCGGGCGTAGCACCAGACCGAAGGAGGGTTCGAAGACCCCGGCCGCGATCGGGAGGGCGAGGGTGTTGTAGCCGATGGCCCAGCCGAGGTTCTGTCGCTCCTTGCGGACCGTTCCGCGGCCAATCCGCAGCGCTACCGCGACGTCGAGGGGATCTGAGCGCATCAACACCACATCGGCGGTCTCCACCGCGACATCGGTGCCAGCACCGATCGCGATGCCCAGGTCTGCCTGGGCGAGCGCCGGCGCGTCGTTGACGCCGTCGCCGACCATCGCCACCCGCCGGCCCGAATCCATCAGTTCCTTGACCTTGGCTGCCTTGTCCCCGGGCAACACCTCAGCGATCACCGTGGTGACACCCAACTGTGCCCCGATCCGCTGCGCGGTCGCGGTGTTGTCACCGGTGAGCATCACCACCTCGACTCCGAGCCCAGTCAGCTCCGCGACCGCGGCCGCCGACGTGGGCCGCACAGCGTCCGCGATGCCGATCACAGCCACGGCCCGGCCGTCCACCGAGGCCAGCACCGCGGTCCGGCCACCGGCAGCCAGGTCGCGCTGGGTGCCACCGAGGGCACCGAGCTCGACCGATTCGTCCTCCATCAGGCTGGTGGTGCCCACCGCCACACGGTGGCCGTCGACGGTGGCGACCGCACCCTTTCCGGGCACACTGCTGAACCCCTCGACGTCCCAGCGGGGCGCATCGGCGGCGTCGGCGTGGCGGACCACGGCCTGGGCCAGGGGATGCTCAGACTCCCTCTCGACGGCGGCGATCAACCCCAGCGCATCGATCTCGGGCATCCCGTCGACGACCAGGTCGGTGACTTCTGGGGCGCCGAGTGTCAACGTGCCGGTCTTGTCCATCACGACCACGTCGATCTTCTTCGACGTCTCGATGGCGGTCGCGTTCTTGAACAGGACTCCACGTTTTGCGCCTAGTCCCGTACCGACCATGATGGCGGTCGGAGTAGCCAGGCCAAGAGCATCCGGGCAGGTCACCACCACCACCGTGATCGCGAAAAGCAGCGCCTCGGCGACCGTGCGCCCAGCCAGCATCCACACCGCGAACGTGCCTACCCCACCCACCAGGGCCACGAAGACCAGCCAGAACGCCGCCCGGTCCGCGAGCCGTTGGCCCGGGGCCTTGGAGTTCTGCGCCTCCTGCACCAGCTTCACGATCTGCGCCAACGCGGTGTCCGCGCCCACCCTGGTGGCCCTGACCCGCATCGTCCCGGTGGTGTTGATGGTGGCCCCGACGACCTCGTCACCGGGGCCCTTGTGAACCGGCAGGCTCTCGCCGGTCACCGCGGACTCATCGACGTCGCTCTCACCGTCCTCGACCTCTCCGTCCGACGCGATCTTCGAACCCGGCCGGACCAGCAGCAGGTCGCCCACCACAACCTGATCGGTCGGGACCTCCACCGGCTCCCCGTCGCGGATCACCAACGCCACGGGCGGCGCCAGCTTCAGCAGGGCGCGAACGGCCTCGTTGGCTCCCCCCCGGGCACGCATCTCGAAATAGTGGCCAAGCAGGACGAAGGCCGTCAGGATCGTCGCCGCCTCATAGAAGACGTCGCCACCGCCGGTCAAGGTGACCCCGACCGAGTACACCCATCCGGCGCCGACGGCCACCGCGACCAGCACCATCATGTCCAGCGTCCGGGCCCGCAGCGCCCGCACGGCGCCCGCGAAGAACACCCAGGCCGAGTAGAAGACCACCGGCAGGCTCAGGAGCAGCTGGAACACATCGTCACGCAGGCCGAACGGCGCCGGCACGGTGAAGTTGAGTACCTCGCGCCCGATCATCGACCAGAGCGTGATCACCACCCCGAAAACCACCGCGACCAAGAACCGGTTGCGCATGTCGCGGATCATCGCCGCCATCGACATCTCACCATGACCGCCGTGGCCCATCACTTCCGCCGGGGTCCCCACCTGTGAGGAGGCCGCCGCCCCCGAATGGTCATCGCCCTCAACCCCCGGATCCGCCTGTTGCGCGCGGTGTCCCGAGTGCGCTGGGTGAGTCTCGACGGGGCTGGGTTCACCAGCGGAAGTCCCGACCGGGATGGCAGGAACCGCCGAGGGTGAGGGACACGTATGGTCGGGCACCGACTCCCCCCGGCAGTGGTAGCCGCACGCGCGCACCCACCCGGCAAGCTCGGGAACCGATGTGTGGGCGGGGTCGTAGGTCACCGTCGCCGTTTGGGCAACCGGGTTGGCCTCCACACCGATCACCCCCGGTTGGCGACCGAGCACTGCCTCGACCACGTTGCCCTGGGTGGCCCACTGCAGACCGTCAACCTCCAAGACCACTTTGCGCCCAGCAGGTTCAGTCACAGCACCCATCTCCTTGTCCGCATCATCGGTTGCCAATCTGCCATCTACTAATGTGCATAGTGTTCTCTGGGGCCTGCCTCTCGTTCAGTCCACCATTACGCTTCTTGCTCATGCTGTGAATGTCCGACGAAGATGCCGGGCGAGGTGCTTGTTCGTGTCCGTAGCGTGGAATCCGACCATCTCGATTGCCGCGCGCACGACTTCCGGGGCAAGTGCAGCGCGACTTTCGATGAACAGCGGCGAGGGGCCACCCGGGACGAACCTGACCGCTACGCCGCTCACCCCAGGGAGCAGGCGAATACCTTCCATCACCTCAGCGATGCACGCCCCGCATGTCATGCCGTCGACGGTGTAGGTGGCCGTGGTGTCAGCCGTGGTGCATTTCCCGTTCCGTGCTTGTGGATCACGCTGTGCACCAGCCCGTCGGCTCACGTCTGTTCCTCCTGCCGCGTTGGTGGCCCTTCTGGCGTCGCCGATCGGAACCTGAAGGGGTTTCGGCGAGCAGGGTGGCGACAGAACTTGGCGGGATCCAAGGAGAACGTGTCGGCGCAGTGCCGTGAGCAGAAGTAGTAAGTTGCCCCTTCGAACTCGACGTGGGCGTGGGCCGTGTCGGGATCCGCGCGCATTCCACACACGGGGTCGGTCGTAGTTTCGAACCTCTCGGCCATCTCTGTCTCCTTGCGGCGGATCGCGGGCCTCGTGCGCCTCTTACTCACATCGTGAGCGGCCGAGTGAGGGGTTCTCGTCGACTTTGAGTGAAGATCCGCTGAAGAGGCGGGTGCCGGGCCTGTCCCGCCGAAGCCCGAGAAAATTGTCTCCAGCGCTTTGGAGAGCCTTCATGGGGACCCGCCCCAAGACGTCGCCCGTCTTCGAGATCGCCTGTACTCCCGCGATGCGTTGCACGAGGAGGGGACGTGACGAAGGAGCATCCGAGCGCCGTACCTTGGGTGCCAGGCCGTGGTGGACCACCTCTACCCAGACAGTCCGGTGCCGGCCCACTGACCCCAGAGCGCGAGCACTCATCATCGGCGGTCCCCGGCGAGGAATCGTCGGCGCTGGCCACTCACGATTCACCGACCACTACCGAAACGGATGGTGGCGACGACAGCGCACCACGTGCGTGCTGCGCTGAACCGACGGGGACCTCCAGACCGGCGAAGTCGTAGGTCTGGTCGGCGAGAACGCCTCGAGAAATCGCGGCGCAGCGTTTCCCAGCGTCAACGAACCCGGTGGGACGCTGCTCGTCATGACTGGCCGCCATCACCCTCGCCGTCCGGCCCCCTGGGTCGTCGCCTCAGGCCGCTGCGGGTACCGCGTCGGTTCATCACGTGGCGTTGCTGGTCCTCATGGATGATGCTGGGGTGTACATCTGCCTCCTACCACGGACGGTGACTCGGACGGTGACTCCTTGAGAACGACGGCCTTCGCGGTGGCTCGATCCATGTGGCCCCGGTGACGGCGTGCGACTCCTAACCGTCAACGCGGGGTCGACGTCGACCAAGGTGAGCGTCCTCGACGAAACCCGTGACGAGCAGAGCTACCACTCACTGGACGCGGCGATTGACGACTTCAATGCTTGGGCAGGAGTCGACGCCGTCGCCCACCGAGTCGTCCACGGTGGCGAACGGACCGAGCCAGTAGTCATCGACGATGCGGTGCGCGCGGAACTCACCGAACTCGCCGACCTTGCGCCGCTGCATCAACGACCGAGTCTCGAGGCCATCGATGTCTGCCGGGGCCTCCTGCCATCGGTGCCGCACTTCGCCTGCTTCGACACCTCCTTCCACGCCACCCTCCCGGTCGCGGCGCGCACCTATGCTGTCCCCCAGCGGCTACGCGAACGCATCCGCGTCTACGGCTTCCACGGCCTCTCTCACGCGTGGGCGGGAGCCCGCCTGAAAGAGCTCGCCCCAGACGCACACAGAGCCCTTGTAGCTCACCTGGGCGGGGGCGGGTCCCTCTGCGGGCTGCTGTCCGGCCGCAGCGTGACCACCACTATGGGCTTCACCCCGCTCGACGGGCTGGTGATGGCCACCCGCAGTGGCTCGCTCGACCCGGGGGCGCTGTTGTGGTTGGCCCGGCACACAGACGAGGATCTCGACCAAGTACTGGAACGCGAGAGCGGCCTGTTCGGTCTCTGCGGCACCGCCGA
>CBDTZB010000232.1:0-4902 GCA_965364795.1 uncultured Nocardioides sp. | reverse complement strand
GCGTACGGCGCCGATCACGGCCTTGTAGTTGGCTAGCGGTTCACCCATTCCCATGAACACGACGTTCGAAACCCGCCCCGGACCTCCAGCCACTTCATCGCGGGCCAGCGATCGCGCACCGGCCACCACCTGCTCGACGATTTCGGCGGTCGACATGTTGCGCTGCAGGCCGCCCTGCCCGGTCGCGCAGAAGGGGCAAGCCATGCCGCAACCGGCTTGGCTCGACACGCACATGGTGACCCGCCCGGGATAGCGCATCAACACCGATTCGACCAGGGCGCCGTCGAACAACTTCCACAGGGTCTTGCGGGTCGTGCCCTTGTCCGCCTCCGAGGTGCGCAGTGGCGTCATCAGGGTCGGCAGCAGCGCCTCGACCAATTCACCCCTGGTCTCTGCGGGCAAGTCAGTCATTTGCTCGGGGTCGTCGACCAACCGGGAGAAGTAGTGCGTGGACAACTGCTTGGCTCGGAAGCCCGGAAGACCAGCGGCCTCCGCGCGTTCCTTGCGCTCAGCAGGGGTTAGGTCGGCCAGGTGTGGCGGCGGCTTGCGCCGGCCCTTCGGCTCGTCGAACACCAGCGGAAGGGTCTTGATCGGTTCACTCATGACCGACCCAGTGTGGCACTCGTCGCCGCACCTGGGCGAAAGCCCGGCGGAGATTCAATCAGTTCATGGCGAACAACACGTACAGCACGAGGGCTGCGACCCCGCCGACAACGATCAGCGTGCTGAACAGCCCGATCAGCATGAACAGGCCAAAGCGTCGGGTCTTTCCGACCGTCATCAAGGCAATGGGGACGATCAGGGTCAGCAGAACGAACGGGAACAGCGCTTCGGCGCGCTCGTAGTCCATGATCTGCGCCAGGATGCCGGCGTACGCGCCGGGGACGATGACCAAGAAGGCGATGCCAGCAAAGAAGCCGGTCAGAGCGGAGAACGTCGGGTGGTCTCGGTGCCACCAGTTGGGGGCTTTGGCCTGATCGGCGGTGGGCTGGGGCGGCGGATCCTGCGGGTCTGGCTGCACGACGGGTACCACCTCGGGAGCGGGCGCCTCAGCGCCGACGGTCTCCCGCACCACGGGTTCGGGCTCCGGGGTGGTGGAGGCCGGGTGCTCAGATGCGGAGTGCTCGGGTTCGGGGCTGATGGGGCCGGGGTCGGGTTCAGGGTTGGGGCCAACAGCTTCAACCTCAACGCCCCGGTGCTTCGGCGGTACCGGAGCAGACTCGCCGGTGGACAGAGCCGCGCCCGTGGCCGCGCGGTGTCCCATAGGTGTTTCTCGGTCCTGTGGCGTTTCGGTGACCAGGGACGTCTCGGCGGTCCGATCGGACTTCGGGGCCTCGGACGGCATCCCCACGGATCGCGCTGCGGCCGGTGCGCGACTTTGCCAGCGACGGCGTACGACGTCAGCAGCGGCGACGGCGACAATGGCACCAGCAGCCACCACGGGAGTCGCTCTACCTTTGCGCTGCGTCACGTGGCATCCTCCGGCTCGCTGATCTCGGTGCGTCGGCCACCTCGGGTCAAGAGGGCCGCCGGTGCGGACACTAGCCCGCCCTGCGGGCCTGATGCAGGCGCCACGCTCAGTCCGTGGAGCGGGGAGCACCGAGGCGGCATCGCGGCGTTAGGCGAAAACGAGGTAGTGCAGGAGCAACCAGATCGGCGCGATCGTCGCCAGCAACGAGTCCAGTCGGTCCATCAGGCCGCCGTGCCCCGGGATCACCTGACTCATGTCCTTGATGCCGAGATCCCGCTTCATCACGGACTCCACGAGGTCCCCCAGGGTGGCCATGACCGCCGTGATGAGGCCTAGGACGACGCCGACCCACCACACACCGTCGAGAAGGTAGACCACCAGGATCATGCCCGCGCCGACACAGCCGAGCACTGATCCAGCGAAGCCCTCCCAGGACTTCTTCGGAGAGATGACCGGAGCCATGGGGTGTTTCCCGAAGAGGACTCCGGCGACGTAACCGCCGGTGTCGGACGCGACCGTGACCAAGACGAACGTGACGATCCCGACCACACCGTTGTTGTCGAGTCCGCCGCCGCTGATTCCACCCTCAGCGAGCAGCAGCGCCACGAAGGACCCTAGGAACGGCACGTAGATCAAGGTGAAGACCGAGGCCGTCGCGTTCTTGACGTAGCCGTCGATCCCACGGTTGAGCAGCCACAACATCGTGACGAGTGCGGTCACGGCGGTGGCGGTTACCAGGGCTTCCGCGCCGAAGAGATAGGCCACCACCACCATGGTGACGCCACCGATGGTCAGCGGCTCCCGCGGGAGGTCGATGTCCTTGGCCGCTAGGCCGCGGCTCATCTCCCAAACCGCCACGACCACCGCGATAACCACGATGATCATGAACAGCGGTTTGAAGAAGTAGAGCGAAGCGCCGATCGCCCCCAGCAACGTGACCCCGGAGATGACGGCAGCCTTCAGGTCTCGACCGGCACGGCCGTGGTCCTTCTGATCGGTCCCCTGTTGCGCTGAGATGTCATCCACCTGATCTGGTTGCTGGGCTGTCATCGAGGTCCTCAGACCTCGATCAGCTCGGCTTCCTTGCTCTTGAGCATCTCGTCGATCGCGTCCGTGTGGGTCTTGGTCATCGCGTCGAGTCGCTTCTCAGCGCCGGTGACGTCGTCCTTGCCCACCTCGCCGTCCTTTTCGAGTTTCTCAAGCGACTGCTTGGCGTTGCGGCGGACACTACGGACCGCTACCCGGCCGTCCTCAGCCTTGCCCTTGGCCATCTTGATGTATTCCTTGCGACGGTCCTCGGTCAGCTCGGGGAACACGCAGCGCAGCACTCGGCCGTCGCTGGACGGGTTGATGCCGAGATCGGAGTCGCGGACGGCTCGCTCCACCGCGTCGATCGCGGTGATGTCGAAAGGCGCGATCATGATGATGCGCGCCTCGGGAGCAGTGAACGAGGCAAGTTGCTGAAGCGGAGTCGGGGTGCCGTAGTACTCGACCATGATCTTGCTAAACATGCTGGGCTGCACGCGGCCTGCGCGGATGGCGGCAAACTCTTCGCGGGTCGCCTGAACCGACTTGTTCATCTTGCCGTCGGCCTCATTGAGGATGCTGTTGATCACGGCTGCTGCTCCTGTGGTCGTGGATGGTTCGGCGTACGAGTGGATGGTGGCTGGTCAGCCGGGGTGCACCAGCGTGCCGATCTTCTCACCCTGGACGGCCCGCAGGATGCTGCCCTGCTCAGCCATGCCCAAAACGATCATCGACATACCGTTCTCACGAGCCAGCGTGAAGGCCGTCTGGTCCATCACCTTCAGGCCACGCTCGATGGCTTCGTCGTAGGTGATGGAGTCGAGTTTGATCGCGTTCGGGTCTTTGCGGGGGTCCGCGGTGTAGAGGCCGTCCACGCCGTTCTTGTCGTAGATCACGACATCACAGCGGCTCTCAAGCGCGCGCTGGACCGCAACGGTGTCCGTGGAGAAGAACGGCATGCCCATGCCGGCACCGAAGATCACGACTCGGCCCTTCTCCATGTGACGGATCGCGCGGCGCGGGATGTAGGGCTCGGCGACCTGGCCCATGGTGATGGCGGTCTGCACGCGGGTATCGACGCCCAACTTCTCCAGGAAGTCCTGGAGAGCCAGACAGTTCATCACGATGCCGAGCATGCCCATGTAGTCCGCACGGACCCGGTCCATGCCGCGCTGCTGGAGTTCAGCCCCGCGGAAGAAGTTGCCTCCCCCTGTGACCACAGCGATCTGGGTCCCTGATCGGGCGACCTCTGCGATCTCCTGAGCGATCTTCTGCACCACGTCGGGGTCAACACCGACTTTTCCGCCGCCGAAGACCTCGCCGGAAAGCTTCAATAGAACCCGGTCGTATCCAGCCACCCCTGATGACTCCTGCCCTGCTCGTCGCGTTTGCCCCTGCGGGCCTCAGGGCAACCTATCCGATGTGCCGCCTCCCGCGTCGCTCGCCTAGCGGGAGCCGAGCGGGACGATGACGCCAATCACCATCACGACGCCCAGGACTGCGCTTGGAGGTGACGATCGAGAGCCACAGGACGTGAAATGCGCACAGCGCCGGTCCCCCGAAGGGAACCGGCGCTGCACATGACGCTGTGGGTCAGTTACCGACCTCGAAGCGGGCGAACCGCTTCAGGGTGGTGCTGGAGCCGTCGAGAACCGCCTTGACGGACTTCTTGTTCTCCGTGACGGAGGGCTGCTCGAGGAGCACGACCTCCTTGAAGAAACCATTGAGGCGGCCCTCGGTGATCTTGGCGATCGCCTGCTCGGGCTTGCCCTCCTCGCGTGAGGTCGCCTCGGCGATCTCACGCTCCTTGGCGACGATGTCCGCGGGGACGTCGTCGCGGGTGAGGTACTGCGGACGCATTGCCGCAGCCTGCATAGCCGCGCCACGAGCCGCATCGGCGTCGCCTTCGTACTCGACCATGACGCCCACGGCGGGCGGCAGGTCAGCGGCACGACGGTGCATGTAGGTGACAACCGAGCCACCGAAGTGCGCAACACGACCGAGCTCGATCTTCTCGCCGATAGCGATCGCCAGATCCTGCACGACCTCCCCGACGGTCTTGTCGCCGAGCGGCACGGCCTTGAGCGCCTCAGCGTCGCCAGCCTGGGCGCCATCGGCGGCCTCGACGATCTGCTCGGCGGCGGCGATGAACTCCGCGCCCTTGGCAACGAAGTCGGTCTCGCGCTTGAGCTCGACCAAGGCACCACCGGAGGTGGCGACCAGTCCGGCCGAAGCCTCGCGCTCGGCGCCGCGCTGGGCTGCCTTGGCGGCACCCTTCACGCGAAGGAGCTCGATGGCCTTCTCGACGTTGCCGTCGGCCTCGGTCAGGGCCTTCTTGCAGTCCATCATTCCGGCACCGGTCTGGTCCCGGAGGTTCTTGACATCACTTGCGGCGAAGCTTGCCA
>CBDTZB010000231.1:0-4906 GCA_965364795.1 uncultured Nocardioides sp. | reverse complement strand
GAGCGGCGGCCGCTGGGCGCGCGCCCGCAGGGGCCTGATCGGGTCCGCGGCCGCTCTGATCCTCGTCAGCGGAACTGCCGGTTTCGCGCTCGGCCACGGCACGAGTCGGGGAGACGACGGCCGGCAAGATCTCACCCCGATGAACTTTGAGGATCAGGTCCAGGGCGATGAGCCCGGACGCGGCGGGCCGGGTGGACGCGGAGGACGCGGAGGACGCGGTGGACCGGGCGGACCCGTGCCGGACCGTGACCTCGAACCCCAGACGGCCGAGCCCGGCTCGATCACATGACCATGCTGGCGTCGGAGCGACGACCCCACGAGGCGCACCGGCGTACCTCGCTGGGTCGTGAGGCACGTTTCGACGCCGCGGTCCGAGCCACAACGATCGGTCTGTTCGCCCTCAGCGTGCTCTGGGTGGTCTTCCTCTGGACCCGTGGCGGCGGGATTCGTGACCTCGGGGGATGGGACACCTCGTTGTTGTCCACCGGCCGCATGGCCGGACTGATCGCCTCGTTGTTGTTGCTGGTGCAGGTGCTGATGATGGCGAGGATCCCGATCCTGGAGAGAGCCTGGGGCCAGGACCGCCTGGTGTCACTGCACCGGCTGATCGGTTTCACGTCGTTCAACCTGATGGTCGCCCATATTGGGCTCATCACCTACGGCTACGCCGCCGGTCGCCTCGATGCCGTGCCCGGTACCGCCTGGGACCTGACTCTCGACTACCCCGGCATGCTGCTGGCTGTGGCCGGAACGGCGTGCCTGGTGATGGTGGTCCTCACCAGCATCCGGGCCGCCCGCCGACGACTTCGGTACGAGTCGTGGCACCTGCTCCACCTCTACGCCTACCTCGGCGCGGGTCTGGCTCTACCCCACCAACTCTGGACGGGCCAGGAGTTTCTGACCTCCACCGCCTCGACGGTGTTCTGGTGGGGACTGTGGGCCAGCGCTCTCGCCGCGGTGATCCTCTGGCGGTTCGTGGTGCCGGTGGCGCGCAGTCTGCGTCATGACCTGCGGGTCACCTCCGTGGTCGAGGAGGCCGCCGGGGTGTCGACGATCTATCTTCGCGGCCGCAGACTCGATGCGCTGGCCATCGAGTCAGGTCAGTTCCTCACGCTCCGCTTCCTGTCCGGCCCCGGCTGGACGCGGGCTCACCCGTTCTCCCTCTCCGCAGCGCCGGACGGACGCAGTCTGCGGATCACAGTGAAGGACCTCGGCGACGCCAGCCATGACCTTCAGAAACTCCGACCCGGGACCCGGGTGTTTTTCGAAGGTCCCTATGGACGACTAAGCGCGCGGTCGCGGACCGCTCGCCGGGTGTTGTTGATCGGTGCAGGGGTGGGCGTCACCCCGTTGCGGTCCCTGGCCGAAGGCCTGGACTACGCCCCGGGAGAGGCGATCCTTATCCGTCGGTGTTCCGGCCAACCGTTGTTCGCAGAGGAGTTCGAGGTGTTGTCCCGTGAGCGCGGTCTCCGGGTCATCACGGTCCCCGGCTCACGCCGTACGGCCGACTCCTGGCTCGGGGCCGGAGCCGGGTACAGCGCCTCCGATCGGGACGTGCTTCGGGCGTGGGTCCCTGACGTAACAGAGCGCGACGTCTATCTCTGCGGCCCTGGAGCCTGGACCGCCGCCGTTGCGGCGACTCTGCGCGGCCTCGGACTGCCCGAGGAGCGCCTTCACATCGAGGAGTTCGCATGGTGACCGACGTGTCGCGAGTCAGACGCATCCTGCTGGTTGCCGTGGCGACCGCCATCGTCGTCCTACTGCTCTTCGGCTATCGGACCTCAACGATGGGGGTTGGCGTGGCCGATTCCTCGGTTCCGGAAGTGACCATCAGCGCGGGCGCGGCGGAAACCCCGGAGGACCTCCCCGACGACACCCCCTCAGCCGAAGCAGCGCCGGAGCAGCTAACTCAGACCTACGCCGGCACAGCGGCCCAGACCCGTTACGGCCCGGTACAGGTCGAGGTAACGGTCACTGGCTCGACCATCACCAACGTTGCGGTGCCGCAGTACCCCAACTCCGACCGGCGTGACGCTGAGATCAACGCCAGGGCACTCCCGATCCTGACCCAGCAGACCATCGACACCCAGAGCGCCGAGATCGACATGGTCAGTGGTGCCACCTACACCAGCGAGGGCTACCGCGAATCGCTCCAGGCAGCCTTAGACCAGGCCGGTCTCTGATGCACGGCGATATCCAACCGAACTACTGACACAACCATCCGAATCGCGTCCAAATAGGCCGATTCGGGCCTTCTTAGGCTCGTTGTGTCAGTAGTTCGGTTCGTGACTTAGCCCTTGGGCTGCTCGATCACCACGGTGCTGACGATCTTGTCGGCGAAGGTCTGCCTCTTGGCGTCCCACAGCGGCCACAGGTAGCCGATGTAGCAGGGGATGCCGTCGACGATGTGGGCGAGTTGGCGAACGAAGGCCATCCCACCGCCGATCGGTTGCCCTGTCCTCTCGCCGATGAGCTTGATGCCGAGGACGCCCTTGCCGATGGAGTAGCCGGTCTTGCCCTGCTTGAGCACGGTGTTCCAGATGAAGAACCCGATGTAGGTGATGAAACCGAGCAGGATCAATAGGAGCGGCCCTGCGCCGATGTCGTTGTTCTCGAACATCACCGTTCCATCGGCGGTGGTGGTGGTCTCGGCGCCCGCGAACATCATCGCGTAGCCGATCCACAACGGGATCGCGGCGATCGAGGTCAGGATCATGTCGATCAAGAAGGCGCCGACGCGCTTGCCCCAGTGCGCGTACGCCGCGGGCGGGCCGGGTTGGGCATAGCCGGGCTGGCCGCCGTACGGGTTGGGTGGGGCGCCATAGGGGTCGGGCTGGCCGTAGGGCTGATTCGGGTCGGAGGGCGGAGGCGGGCCGTAGTTGGACATGGGGTTCCTTCCGGAGGCGATCTGTTCGTTGAGCATAGGGAGGATCGACGTCAGCGGGCTATGGATACCCGGTATGCATACGTGGTATACATACCCGGTATCCATCCCTACGGTTCTGAGCGAGGCACCCATGTCGGTCAAGCAGGCGTTGCTGGCTCTGTTGGAGCAGGAGCCGATGTACGGCTACCAGTTGCGCGCCGAGTTCGAGCAGCGGACCGGAGCCACTTGGCCGCTCAACGTGGGTCAGGTCTACACGACCCTGACCCGACTGGAGCGCGATGGACTTGTGGAGGGGTCGGGCGAGGCCAACGACGAAGGCCACGTCGTCTACTCGATCACCGCTGCGGGTCACGACGAGGTGGCGGCCTGGTTCACCACCCCGGTCGAGCGGTCCAGACCTCCGCGCGACGAGTTGGCCATCAAGCTCGCCCTGGCGGTCACCGTGCCTGGGGTCGACGTCGGCACCGTGATCCAACGGCAGCGCAGTTCCACGATGTCGGCGTTGCAGGACTACACCCGGTTGAAGCGACAGGACCCAACGCGCAGCGGAACGGCCGACGCGGACGGCAGTGGGATGGCGTGGAGCCTCGTGCTCGACTCGCTGGTGTTCTCCGCCGAAGCCGAGATCCGCTGGCTCGACCACTGCGAGTCCCGGTTGCGGCGGGCGGCCAGGGAAGGCGCCGGGGTCGAGGCCACACGCTCCAGCACCGCGTCACAGGAGGTCGGTCGATGACTCCCTTGACCCTCCAGCAGGTCCAACGGATCGCCGCTCTCGAACGCCGGTGGCTGGCCGACTCCACCGAGCGGCTGCGCCGACCGGTACGCCGCCTGCTCCCGACTCCCACCCAAACCGCCGCCCAGGAGGACCAGCGATGAGCGACGTGATCCTCGAACTCGATCGGGTGACCCGCGTGCACGGCGAGGGGGCCACTGCGGTGCACGCACTGCGCGACGTCTCCTTCCGGGCGTACGCCGGTGAGCTGGTGGCCGTGATGGGTCCGTCGGGCTCCGGCAAGTCCACCCTCCTCACCTTGGCCGGCGGGCTGGACAGCCCCACCGAGGGTGCGGTCCGAATCGAAGGCGTCGACCTCGGCAAGTTGGGCCAACAGGGTCGAGCGCGGATGCGGCGGACCTCCTTGGGCTACGTCTTTCAGGGCTTCAACCTCATCCCCGCCCTGACGGCCGCTGAGAATGTCTCGCTGCCCCGGGAGCTCGACGGGGTGCGCGCCAGGGTCGCCCGCAAGGAAGCCCGCGCAGCGCTCGAGGAGGTCGGCATCGGTGAGCTGTGGGACCGCTTCCCCGACGCCATGTCTGGCGGTCAGCAGCAGCGGGTGGCGATCGCTCGCGCCATCATCGGCGACCGACGGCTGATCCTGGCCGACGAGCCGACCGGTGCCCTCGACACCGAAACCGGTGAGGAGATCCTGAAGCTGCTGCGCTCGCGCTGCGACGCTGGAGCGGCCGGCGTACTGGTCACCCACGAGCCGCGGCACGCAGCCTGGGCCGACCGGGTGGTCTTCCTGCGGGACGGCGTCGTGGTGGACGAGTCCGGATCCTCGCCGGTCGACGCCCTTCTCGACGACCGACTGCTGTCGTGAGCGAGTCACGCATCGCCTCGGCCCGGTCGGGGTGGCGGCTCGCCCTGCGGATGGCTCGCCGCGACGCGCTCCGCAACCGCGGTCGCAGCCTGCTGGTCCTGATCATGATCGCCCTGCCGGTGCTGGCGGTCACGACCGCGAACGTGCTGCTCAACACCCAGGACGTCTCGTCGGCGGAGTCCGTCTCGCGGCGCCTCGGTGGGGCTGAAGCCTTGATCAGAATCGAGAACCAGGGTGCCGGCCGAGTGGTGCAGGCCCCCGACCCCGAGAAGCTGAACTACACCGACGGCAACGAGGGCGATCCCCTGACTGCGGAGGTGTTGGCGAAGAACCTGGACGGTGCTCGGCTGCTCGCCAAGCGGGAGGGCGAGATCCGGTTCGAGACGGACAAGGGTGTCACCTTCGCCGCAGCGACGGAGAT
>CBDTZB010000230.1:0-4907 GCA_965364795.1 uncultured Nocardioides sp. | reverse complement strand
GCGGTCTTGTCCTCGGCCCGCTGCATCGCCATCCCGATGTCACCCATCTCCTCACCGATACCGGACATGGCCTCGTTGATGCGGGTCTGAGCCTCGGCGGCGGTGTAGGTCGCCTTGATGGTCTCCTTGCGGGTGCGGAAGGACTCGACCTTCGCCTGCAGCCGCTGCTGGGCCAGCGTCAGCTTCTCCTCCTCGGCCTGCAGTTGCGCGTGCTGCGCCTGCAGGTCGGAGATCTGGCCGCTCAGGGCCGACTTACGGGTCAACGCTTCACGAGCCAGGTCTTCTCTGTCCACGGAGATGGCCTTCTCGGCCTGGCCCTGGAGTTTGGCCGCCTGCTGCTCGAGTTGAGTCACCTGCAGTTCGACGCGCTTGCGCGAGGTGGCGACGTCCGCGACCCCGCGGCGTACCTTCGAAAGCAGGTCCAGTTGACGTTGGTAGCTGTAATCAAGGGTTTCGCGAGGGTCTTCGGCACGGTCAAGGGCGCTGTTCGCCTTCGACCGGAAGACCAGACCGATGCGCTTCATGAGGCTCATGTGATCCACCTTATGCCCGGCGACAAGGTAGCGCGACCGTCCGGGCACGTCAGTGGGGCGGGTGAGTCAGTAGGCTGGGGGCTTCCGCACATCCCGCAACCCGAGAAGGCGCATCCCTTGTTCCGTCGTACCAAGGCCGAGACCCCCGAGCCCCAGGCCACCAAGCCGGGCGGCAAGGGTCGGCCCACCCCCACCCGCAAAGAGGCAGAGGCCGCGGCCAAGGCTCGCGCCAAGGTTCCGCGCACGCGCAAGGAGATTGCGAAGGCGCAGAAGGCCCAGGCTCG
Source organism: uncultured Nocardioides sp. (assembly GCA_965364795.1). Lineage (GTDB taxonomy): Bacteria > Actinomycetota > Actinomycetes > Propionibacteriales > Nocardioidaceae > Nocardioides. The sequence continues at coordinate 4,090 of CBDTZB010000230.1, read as the reverse complement.
CGGCGTCAAGAGCGAATCGATGCAGACGGTTCGCAAGGGGATGAAGCAGGGCGACGAGCGTTACCTCCTACCCCGCGACAAGGGTCCCATGCGGCGCTTCGTTCGGGATTACATCGACCACCGGTTCTCGATCCTCGAGCTGATGATCCCGCTGCTGATCCTCACCATGATCCTGGGGTACTCCGGGAACACGACGCTTGCCGGCGTCGGGAACACCATCCTCTTCGCGATGCTGGCTGTCGCATTCTTCGACATCTTCATCCTCCGCCGACGACTGCGCGCCGAACTCGACGTCCGCTTTCCCGGGGAATCCACCAAGGGCATCACCTACTACTCGGTCACCCGAGCCATCCAGATGAAGTTCATGCGGATGCCCAAGGCGAAGGTCAAGATCGGCGAGGAACTCCCTGACCACTACCGCTGATCCTGCGTGAGTCCCCGCGATGACCAGTAGCGCCTTCGCGGGGCTGAGCGCTGGCCTCCTGGCAGCGGTGTTGTTCGGCGTCGCCGCCGTCGTTCAGGCTCGGGCCGTCCGCCGCCAGGGTGGTCGGCCCACCAGGGTCGCTGCCTTCTGGCGAACGTCAGTGACCGACCCGATGACCATGCTCGTCGTCGGCGCCTATCTCGCCGGCTTCGTCCTCCACGCGGTGGCGATCGTGCTGCTGCCGTTGTACCTAGCGCAGGTCAGCATCGCGTTGTCCTTCCCCATCACCGCCTGGCTCTCCCGCGACCTTGACCGAACCTCGGGGCGGCGGCGGCTCACCGCGGTGGTGGCCATCACCGTCGGTCTGGCGCTACTGGCGCTCACTTCCGGCGAACCGGGAGACGCCGTGCTGGGGTGGGGGTTCGCCGCCGTCCTGGTGTTGGGCGTCGTAGCCCTGAGTGTCTTGGGGCGTGCTGGAGGCACCTGGCCGGGCTCCGTCCTCGGCTCGCTCGCCGGCTTGGGGTACGCCGGGTCCGCGATCGCCGTACGCGGCCTCACCCCGGAGATGAGCGCACCGATGCTGCTCGCCGCCGCGAGCGTTCCTGCGTACGGGCTGATTGCCTTCTGGCTCTACTCCCTGGCCATGCACTCCGACGACGTGGCACCGGCCACCGGATCGTTGATCGTGTTGCAGACCCTGGTGCCCGCCGTCGTCGGGGTCTCCTTGCTCGGGGATGCTCTCCCGGAGCAGGGCGCCTACGCGGCGGTGGTGGGCGTGGTGCTGGCTCTCGGCGGGGTGCAGGCGCTGAGCGTGACGGGGTCGACGGAGCCGGTCAGCCGAAGTTAGCGCGCGGCGGCGACTGAGTCTTCGCGGGATCACGCTCGGCGATGTCGCCGACAATCTCTTCGACCGCGGCGAGCGTCGACTCCGAGAGGGTCACCCCGGCGGCCTTGACGTTCTCGGTCACCTGCTCGGGACGACTGGCGCCGATGATGGCCGCGGAGACGTTGCTGTTCTGCAGGGTCCAGGCGACCGCCAGTTGCGACATCGTCAGCCCTGCATCCTGAGCCACCGGAGCCAGGCGCGCGACCCGTTGCAGGGTGTCGTCCCTCATCCAGCGCGAGATCATGTCCGACCCGCCCTTGGTGTCCGTGGCGCGTGAGCCCATGGGGGGCGGCTGTCCGGGCTGGTACTTGCCGGTGAGCACGCCCTGAGCGATGGGGGACCAGACGATCTGACCCAGCCCGAGTTCCTCGCAGGTGGGGACGACCTCGGACTCGATGACGCGCCACAACATGTTGTATTGCGGCTGGTTCGACACCAGAGAGAATCCCAGGTCCTTCGCCAGTTCCTGCCCTGCCCGGATCTCCTCGGCGCGCCACTCAGAGACTCCGATGTAGAGCGCCTTGCCGGCCCGCACGACGTCCGCGAACGCCTGCATGGTCTCTTCGAGCGGAGTGTCGTGGTCATAGCGGTGCGCTTGATAGAGGTCGACGTGGTCGGTACCCAAGCGCGTCAGGGATCCGTTGATGGACTCCATGATGTGTTTGCGGGACAACCCGTGGTCGTTGTGACCCCCCGGACCCGTCGGGAAGAACACCTTGGTGAAGATCTCCAGGCTCTCGCGCCGTTGGCCCGCGAGCGCTTTGCCGAGCACCGTCTCCGCTGCGGTGTTGGCGTAGACGTCGGCGGTGTCGAAGGTGGTGATCCCCTCCTCCAGCGCCTGGCGGACACAGGCCAATGCCGCGTCCTCCTCCACCTGCGACCCGTGGGTGAGCCAGTTGCCGTAGGCGATGGCCGAGATCTTCAGGCCGCTTGCTCCGAGGTTGCGAATCTCCATGGGTGGGACCCTAGCGCCGGGCAGCCGGCGAGAGTTTCACCGGCCGGCCGGTGAAACCCATGCTTGGCCGATAAAACTTCTTCGGCCAGGCATGAGTTTCTTCGGCCAAGCTCCCCGCAAGCGGCCCCTCAACCGTCCACAAGCACCGGCCTCCACCACCCCCGGTCAGGCGTCGTAGTCGACGACCACGCGCTTGCTGGTGGGGTGTGACTGGCAGGTCAAGACGTACCCCGCGTCGATCTCTTCCGGCTCAAGTGCCCAGTTGGCATCCATCTCGACGCTCCCCTCAACCACGCGGGCGCGGCAGGTGCCACACACCCCGCCCTTGCAGGCGAAGGGGACGTCGGGCCGGACCAGAGCAGCGGCTTCCAGCACGGAGGAATCATCGGCCAAGTCGAAGGTGGAGTCCCGCCCGCCGAGCCTGATGGTCACCGACGATCCTCCAGACGAGGAGACCGAGGCAGTACGCCGCTCGACCGGCTCGGCGTGGAACAGTTCCAGATGGACGACGCCAGCAGCGCCTGACTGCTCGATCACCGCCCGATGCTCGAGCACCATCTCCTGCGGTCCACACAGGAACCACTCGTCGACGTCCGCAGCGACCACGAACGCATCGAGGACGGCCCTCAGTCGAGCTCCGTCGAGCCGACCGGAGAGCAGCTCGGAGTGCTGCTGCTCCCGCGAGAACACGTGCACGATCTGCAGTCGCTCGGGGAACCGGTCCTTCAGGTCATGGAGCTCGTCGAGGAACATCACGCTGCGCTGAGTTCGGTTGGCGTAGATCAGCGTCACCGATGCCGTTTGCTCCTCCACCAGGAGCGCCTCGACGATGGCCCGGATGGGAGTGATGCCCGACCCTGCAGCGATCGCCACGCAGTGGAGCCCGACCCCCGACGGGAGCAATGCCGGCTGAGGACAGAACCTCCCTGCGGGAGCCATCACCTCGAGGGTGTCCCCGATCGCAAGCCCACTCACCACGTCTTCGGAGAAGGCGCCGCCAGGCAGGCGACGTACCCCGATCCGGTGTCGTCCACTCGCAGGGGCATCGCACAGCGAGTAGGAGCGCCGGATCCCGTCAGCCCCCAGGATCGTCAGATGCTGTCCGGCTCGGAAGGCGAAAGCCTCCGCCAACTCCTCCCCCACCTCGAAGGTGATCGCCACGGCATCCTCGGTCAACGGCTCGATGTCGCTGACCCGCAGCGGGTGGAACCCGCCCAGGGTCGCCGCGCCGCTCACAGCGGCTTGAAGTAGTCGAAGGGCTCACGGCAGGTGCGGCACACCCACAGCGCCTTGCACGCCGTGGATCCGAAGCGGCTCGACTCCTTGGTCTCCAGGCTCCCGCACTGCGGGCAGCGCACCGACAACGTCAGCGGCACCGGCCCACTCCCCTGCGCACCCGGTTCGCCCGTGCGGTGCGGTGGCGCGACGCCGTACGCCGCCAACTTGGCCCGCCCCGCGTCGGTCACCTGATCGGTGCTCCAGGCGGGGGCGAGCACGAACTCGACCTCTACCTGGCCGAATCCCTCCGCCGTCAACGCCTCGATCAGGTCCGTGCGGATCGTCTCCATCGCCGGGCAGCCGGAGTAGGTCGGCGTGATCTGCACATGCACGCGGCCCCGGTCGTCGGTGGCCACGTCGCGCAGGATGCCCAGCTCCGCGATCGTGACGACCGGAAGCTCGGGATCCAACACCTGCGAAGCGACCTCCCAGGCACTCGGCATCGTGCTGGGCATCGTGTCGAACCCGGCGCTCACCAGGACGCCCCTGGGTGCGATCGAGCCAGGTGTTGCATCGGGGCCAGGACCATCCCGAGGTGCTCGGTGTG
>CBDTZB010000229.1:0-4921 GCA_965364795.1 uncultured Nocardioides sp. | reverse complement strand
CGCCGCGTTCACGTCGCGCGACACGTGGTCCGGCGAACTCTATCGCCCCGTGTCGCTGAACCGTTACACGTACGCCTTCGCCAACCCGATGCGCTACTGGGACCCGGACGGTCACGCGGGTTGCGACGACACCGCGACCGTGGGGCCGTGCACCAACTTCGCAGAAGAGGTGCAAGGCGATTACGAACGCCAGACGGCGGCGAATGATCGGCCTGCACCGACTGGGTCGGCGCAACGCATCGCTGCCGACGCGACGGCACGGGCGGAGGCCCGGAGGGAACGCAAACGCCAGGTGGCCGAGGAGATGGCGGCAAATTTGGCGACCTTCCGCGACGCGGTGAACGCGGGATCTCCAGCAGGTCAGTTCGCTTCAGCGTTCGCGTGGCAGGGCGTGACCGAGTTGACGGGCATGGCGCAATCCTTCGCCATGCTGACGAATCCCTTCACGGCGCCCATCGTCGGGTATCAGACCGTTCAGGGACTCAGAACCTCCTACAGCGATCATCGGGACACTGGAGGTGAGAGTTGGTACGGAGCCGCCTACTTCGCCGCGACCGAGTCCTTGAACCCTGCGTACAGAGTCATGGTGTCTGGCGACCAGGCAATCGACGCCTACTCGCGCGGGGACTATGCCGCCGCCGGGGCCGCGTCGGCGTCAACAACGGTGGCGGCAGCCGACACCGTGCTGCTTGCAGCCGGAATTCGAGCGTTGCCGTCCGCCATTCGTGCATGGCGAAAGGGACCAGTTCCGGCCCCAAGAGCGCCAACCCCGACTGCGGGTGGGGCTGGTGGGTCGCCGGGTTTTGTTGTTCATCCGAATGGCGAGATCGTGCCTGTTCCGTCGGGGGCCGTGGGTCCTACACCGGCTCAGTCCGGGAACGGGTTCCAGTTCACGGGCGGTAGTGGTGGTCATGGCTTGGATCCTCGTGTCACGGATGTTCGGATTATGGACCCCGTGACGACTGGCAAGTACCCGCTGCCCGACGGGTACGTCTCGTACTCGAACGCAACAGGCCAGACGGTGAATCCGTGGACAGGTCAGACGGTTCCTCCCTCCAACCCTTGGTGGCATTGGCCTTGGTCGCCGGGCTCATGAGAGCGGTCGATCTGCTTGACGATCCGGATCGTCGGTCGTACGCGGCGATGCCGGAGATGGACGCGCTCACCGAGGCGGGAGCGCTTCAGGAGGCGGCTCTGGTGGACGTGTGTGTCGACGCAGTGACCTGTTCGGTGTCCCTGCTGTTCGATCTGCGCGGTGCCCTCCAGTTGCGGGAGGGCTCGGTTGCTGTCCTGATTGCGCGTGGGGTCGAGCGGTTCGAGTGGCGTCCGTGTCCCGGGGAGCGAGGCCGGGTGTGGCATGCCGTGACTGCGTCTATCCCGGACAACAGCGCTGGCCGGTTCCGGTTGAGGCTCGGATTCGTTTCGAGCAAGGAGCTTGTGGTCGAGGCGGCCGCTGGCGAGTTCTACGTGGGAGACATGCCGGGGATGGATGGCGCGCCTCCTGACTTCGTCGACGATGACATCGCGACCATCCGGGCGGGGATGCCGAGTTGGAGTGCGCCGTTCGAGCCGGGATGGGCGACCTTCCTGGACCCATCCGATCTGGTGTAGTTGTCAGCTGGCGCTGGTGAGGCGTTGGGCTTGGTGGCGTAGGAGGACGCCTTCGATGAGCGCGCGGAGGTGGTTCTTGCTCTGTTCGTCGAGGTCGCTGGCGGCTTCGAACAGGAGTTTGAGGTCGTCTGATGGTCCGCGTTCGTTGGTGTCGAACACGAGCGCATCTGCGCTGATGGACAGGGCGATGGCGAGTTGGCGGAGCACGTCGAGTGTTGGGGCGCTGGTGCCGGCTTCGTAGCGGCGGATCTGGGTGACGTGCACACCGACACGGTCGGCGAGGACCTGTTGGGTGAGGGCCTTGTCCTTGCGGATGTCGGCGAGTCGTGTGGCGAAGTCCATGGCGGCCTTGGTGGCGGTCAGCGAGGTGACGCTAACCCGGCCGTTTTGAGCATCATCAGTTGACATAGCAGAAACGCTCCTTCTAACCTCGCCTGAATGCTACTTGACAGGATGACAGCGTGGCGAGGGTTCCCGAGCACGAGCTGGCACGGATCAAGGCGGAGGTGTCGTTGGTTCGGCTGGTGGAGTCCGCCGGCGTTGTGTTGAAGAAGCAGGGCAAGGATCGGGTGGGGCGGTGTCCGTTCCATGACGACCGCACGCCGTCGTTGGTGGTGACGCCGGCGAAGAACTTGTGGCACTGCCTCGGCGCGTGTCAGGTCGGGGGGAGCGTGATCGATTGGGTGATGCGCACCGAGCGCGTGTCGTTCCGGCATGCGGTGGAGTTGCTCCGGGTGGACGCGCCCGTGTTGACGACGCCGGTGGAGGGCCAGCCGCCGGAGCGGTCCACGGTGGTGAAGTTGGCGCCGCCGGTCGAGGCGGAGGCGGGCGATGCGGAGCTGCTGGGCCAGGTCGCCGGGTTCTACCACCAGACGCTGAAGGAGTCGGCGGACGTTCAGGCGTATCTCGCGAAGCGGGGCCTTGATGATGCGGAGACGGTCGAGCGGTTCCGCATCGGCTACGCCAACCGGACGCTGGGGTATCGGCTGCCTGACAAGCAGCGTGTCGCCGGAAAGGAGCTGCGCGGCAGGTTGCAGGCCGTTGGGATCTTGCGGTCCAGCGGGCATGAGCATTTCAACGGGTCGTTGGTGGTGCCGGTGATGGACGCGCATGGTCGGGTGGTGGAGGTCTACGGCCGCAAGATCCGGGACGATCTACGCAAGGGCACCCCGGCGCACCTGTTCCTGCCGGGTCCGCACCGGGGGTGTTGAACATGGCGGCGTTGCAGGCGTCGGCGGAGGTGATCGTGTGTGAGGCGGTGCTGGATGCGTTGACGTTCTGGCGGTGGGGGTTCCGGCATGTCACGTGCGCGTTCGGGATCGAGGGGTTTGGCCCTGACCTGCAGGCGGCGATGGCCGAGCATGGGACCAGGCGGGTGCTGGTCGCCTATGACCGTGACGACGCCGGCGACAAGGCCGCCGCACGGCTGGCCGACAGGTTGACGTCGGAGTTGGGGGTGGAGTGTTTCCGGGTGCAGTTCCCCCGCGGCGAAGACGTCAACAGCGTGGCGGTCGCCGCGGCGAACCCGGTGGACGTGTTGGGCAAAGCGATCCGCGCCGCGACCTGGATGGGCACCGGGGACGGCCCGTCGACGTTGCGCCGTGCCGTCCCGCTGCCACCGCCCGCACCGCGCGAAGCCGCAGCGGCTGTCGAGGCGGCTGAAGAAGAAGCTGACGGGCTTGCAGACCCCGTCCCTGCCGTTCCTTCTTTCGCTGCTGAAGCCGCTCCGCCGGACGTGCCACTGCCATCGGGTGGGCTGCTGTCGTCTCCGGTTCCTGCTGGCCCGTCGTCAGGGACGACGTTGGAGGTCGATGTCGAGGCGGACGAGTTGCGGCTTCGGGTCGGGGACCGCCGTTGGCGGGTCCGCGGCCTCGCGAAGGTCAGTTCGTTCGATCTGTTGCGGGTGAACGTGCTGGTGACCCGCGACAGCGACGGGTCACGGCCGGCGGGTGCAGGTTTCCATGTGGACACGCTCGATCTCTACAGCGCCCGTGCGAGGACGGTGTTCGTCAAGCAGGCCGGCGACGAACTGGGCCTTGCCGAGGACGTGGTCAAGCGTGACCTGGGCAGGGTGCTGTTGGCGTGTGAGGACGCAGCCGAGCAGGTCATCACCGCCGCCCAAACACCCAAGTCGTGCCGGTCACGATCGAGGACGCCGCACGTCAGGACGCGTTGGAGTTGTTGACCGATCCGCGCCTGGTGGATCGGATCGTCGCCGATTTTGCGGCTGCGGGGATGGTCGGTGAGGCCGACAATCTGTTGGTCGGCTACCTCGCCGCCACCTCCCGGAAGCTGTCGCGGCCGTTGGCGGTGATCGTGCAGTCGACCAGCGCGGCGGGGAAGTCGACGTTGATGGATGCGGTGTTGTCGTTCGTGCCGGGTGAGGAGCAGGTGGCGTATTCGGCGATGACCGGCCAGGCCCTCTACTACCTCGACGAGACCGGCCTGTCGCACAAGGTGTTGTCGATCGCTGAGGAAGAAGGCGCGACCAGCGCCGCGTACGCGCTGAAGCTGCTCCAGAGTGAGGGGGCGTTGGCGATCGCGTCGACGGGCAAGGACCCGGCCACGGGACGTCTGGTGACGCAGGACTACCGCGTCGAGGGCCCGGTCGCGATCTTCCTGACGACCACGGCGATCGATCTGGACGAGGAGCTCTTGAACCGTTGTTTGGTGCTCACGGTGGATGAGACGGCCGGGCAGACGCGGGCGATCCAGGCCGCGCAACGTCATGCCCGCACCTTGGACGGCTTGAGGGCCAACGTGGCACGGGAGCAGGTGGTGGCGCGGCATCGGGATGCGCAGCGGCTGTTGGCGTCGGTGCGGGTGGTGTTGCCGTGGGCCGACCAGCTTGCGTTCGCTGACGCCCGCACGAGGACCCGGCGGGATCACGTGAAATATCTGACGTTGATCGAAGCGTCCGCACTGTTGCACCAACATCAACGTCCGAAGCGGACAGCCACGGTGGCCGGGGAGACGGTGGCCTACATCGAAGCTGCCATCGATGATGTCGCGTTGGCGAACCGGCTCGCCGCCCGCGTGCTGGGTCACAGTCTGGACGAGTTGCCGCCGCAGACACGACGGCTGCTCGACACCCTCGACTCGTACGTGGTCGGCCGGGCGCGGACGGAGCAGGTCGATCGTGATCTGATCCGGTTCACCCGACGCCAGCTCCGTGAGGCCACCCGGTGGGGCGACACCCAGCTCAAGGTCCACCTCGCCCGCCTCGTCGACCTGGAACTTGTGACGGCGACGAAAAGCACGCGGGGCGGGTTCGTCTACGACCTGGCATGGAACGGAACCCAAGATCACG
>CBDTZB010000228.1:0-4921 GCA_965364795.1 uncultured Nocardioides sp. | reverse complement strand
GCATGCGTGCGGTGATCACTGGGACTGGCCCACATTTGCACCGAAGGCACCGCTCCATGCTGCCCTTTCTGGTTGGCCATTACGAGCTACCGCCAAAATCGCGCGGGCTGCGCCGAGGGTCGGACGGCTTGTCCAATGGCGAGCGATCCGTTGCCATTGCGCTAACAACCAGTCTGGCAACCAGCACGCACGCACTGTACGAAGCCCAATCAATGGCGAGCACAACCCCCGAGAGGTCCCCCCCGAGTCCTTCGGCAAGAACCGAGAGCGCGGCCAGGAAAAAGAACACCAGGCCAAGCCAAAGGTCGAGGTTCGCCCATCGCCGCGCCCAACCGGCATCCCGTCGTGCGATCCCGACGGCAAGGCCTGCCCAGGCGATGCTTGCAGGGACGACAAGGAGTAACACGCCAGCAGATGCGATGGTCAGCGCCGACAACCCGATGCTCCACACTAGGCCCGCCAGCGCGCGGGCCCGGACCTCGCGCTCTGCCGCGAATGACATACTCAAGATCAACCCCTCCTGGGAACGAAAGTGAGATTGAAGGCCCCACTTGCATTCGGGAACGCCGGAGAGAGGAAGAAGGGAATTCGAGCCCAAGTAGGAGTCTCGTTGTACCGATACCCTCCACCCGAAAGAGTGCTCGAAACGATGTGCTTTGGGTATCGATCGTGCTCCACGTGAACCGTCGCCAAGCACTCGCACGAATGATCATTGGTAAGGGAAATCGTTCCGGTGATCCCGCCCGGAAAGTTGCCGGGAAGCATCAACGGACCGTTCGCCCGTGCGTTGACAGTCATCGAGTAGCCGCCCTCAATTTCATCGAATCTGATGCTGGACCCGCGTTGCGCGCCGACATTGCCAGAAATCAACGACACCGCAATCGGTCGTTCACACGTCCCAGCACACGATGGGAGGGCTGAGTATTGGACCATCCCCGCGTCGGTGTCCCACGCAACCCGGAAACGGAAGAACGTGGGGTCTACACCGTCAGGATGAGGCAGACCGCGCGCGACGTTCACAATCCTCGCCTCATAGTGGATCGTCCCGAGATTCATGACCGGGGCATCGAAGGTCGTAGTAGTGACCTCATCGGGCGCCGGCACGTAGTTTCGCCCTCGCGGCGGCGGCCAGTACTGCTCGTCACCCCATCCGCTCGTAACACCTCCGCCAGTCGATTCGCGCCCAATGAGGTAAGCGTGCCCTGTCGGGTCGATCCGGTTGATCGGGTCCCCGCCGACATATGCGTAGCGGTTCACGTAGTTCAGATCGCCGTGGATCGCGACGGTGTCTGGCTGCGTGAACGTCGCGGTCAACGGGGCCTGGTAGCGGGCGTTGAAGTAGTTCAGGCCAGTGGCACGGTCGCCGATCTGGCCGGTGAACCCCAGGTCTGTGACCGGACCGGCACCGGTCTGGCTACGTAGTCCGCCGTACGGCAAGAAGCGTCGCCGCGTCACGGCGTTGCCAGTAACGGTCGCGATGGGGCTGCCGAGCTGGTCGGTCGCGATGTACTCCAGCACCCCACGGTTGCCGTCGGCAGCGGTGAGCTCGGTCACGATGGGCTGTCCGCCTAGGGTGTGCACGAGCCGTTCCGACGCTGGCCTGCTCGGCGCGCCAGTCGCTGTCACGGTGACGTCATCGAATGCGACCCAGCCATCAGCGAAGTAGTTCGTCAGCACCAGACGGACCTGGGTCGCGCCCGACGGCGCCGTCGCAGTCCTGCTGATCGACGCCCAGGCGTTGGTGGCGTCCTCGTTGTCACGGAACACTGACGATTCAGAGATCTTGCCCCCGGCCACGTCGTACCAGTGGATCCGAAGCGCGTGATAGCCGACAGTGTCGTGCCCACCGGAACCTGCCCGCGACCACGCGGTCGCGGTGTACTGCGTCCCGGCAACGACCGGGAACGCAGGTCCCGTGATCTGCCCGAACGCCCGGTTGGACAGCATCTGGGCCTTCGCCCCGGAACGTGGCGTCGCCGGCCCGGAGGAGCTGTGGTAGTGGCCGGTACCTGCGAAGGTGAACGCTCCATTGTCGGTGGTCCACTTACTCTCGAACCCCGGGTTGTTGAACAGGTTGGCCGACTGGCCGGTCACCATGAACGAGGCATCATCGGCCGTGATCCAACCATCGAGGAAGATCGCCTCAATCCAGATCTCCGCCTCCACAGCACCCGCCGGCGCCGACTTCGACGCGGTCACGTGCCTCCAGGTGGCGGGATCGAGCGCTTCGCCGGCAGCGGAACCGAAGTTCTGTGTCGAAACAACCGAACCGTTCGCGCCGTACCAACGAACGCGATACAGCCAACGTTCGTGGCTGTTACCTGGTGTCTGGCCGCGCAACCACGACGAGAACGTGTAGTTCGTCCCAGCCGCGACCGAGACGCGCTCAGAGATCATCCGCCCGTAGGCCCGGTTGGAGATCACCATCGCCCTCTGACCCGACCGTTCCTCGCCAAGCCCGGTGTTGCCGCGCCACACGGTGGTTGCCCCATGCGACGAGGACACTGCCGAGACCCAACTGTTGGTCTCGAACCCGGGGTTGGGCACGAGGTTGGTCGATTGGCCAACCTCACTGACCGCGATGTCGTCGTAGGCCACCCAGCCATCCAGGTAGTAGCCCACTACGTACACCCGCGCTGACACGGCTCCGGCGGGAGCCGGCCCCGTGGTCCGCACCAGTTGCGTCCACGTCTCTTCCAGCGCGGTGCCGACCAACGACCCGCCTGTCGCGACCGTGATGCGTTCACCTGCGGCGTCCAGGAACTCGACGCGCAACCCGCCGTAGCCGACATCACTCGAGTCGATCTGGCCACGCAAGTAGCCCGATACCGAGTAGTCCGCACCGACAGTGACGGGGAAGGTCTGAGAGATCGCATTGCCGAACGCGTGGTTGTTCAGGTTCTGCTGGTATGCCCCGCTTCGTGGGGTAGCCGAGTACGTGCCGTTCGCGGCGCGGTGTTGTCCGGTCGCAGCGAACGACCCGGATGGGGCGACCGACCACTCGCCGGCCGTTTCGAAGCCGGACGAGAACGGTGTGGCGTCCACGCCGACCGTGCCGGGCCGGTACTCGTAGAGCCCGCCGATCGACACGGTCGTTCCGCTGTCATCGGTGCGTCGCACCCGTGCGCCGTCAGCGTCGTACAGGAACGTCGCGTCGACGCCGCCGGCCATGGTGACCAGCCGGTTCTGGGTGTCGTAGGTCAGCGCGGTTGTCGCGCCGTCGACCGTCTGCGAGACCAGGTTCCCGATCGCGTCGTAGCTGAACGTGTCGTCACCGCTCGCAGTGATCGCGTGCGGCGGCGCCGTACCGGCTCCGAAGCTCTGCGTGACGTCACCGTTGGTGATCAGGTTGCCAGTCGGGCTGTACGTGTAGGTGTGGTCATACGGTGCCCATCCCGTGCCTGCTGCCACGGCGCAGAGCGACGACGTCGTGGTGGCTGCCGTGGTGAGCCGGCTTCGGCCGTCGTAGGCGAAGCACTCACGGGTGTCTGCAGCTGGGGTGTCCCGGTCGTGGCGTGAGGTGATCAGGCCGCTGTCGTCGTAGGTGAATGACAGGTCCGCGAAGTAGTTCGCTGAGCCCCCTCCGAGCAGTGACGGGCTGATCCCTGCGCGGTAGCGGGCCAGCCAGCCGGTTCCGGAATCGTAGGAACGATGCCACCAGAGATCGTCGGCAGACCCGACATCGCCGTCGGCTTCTCGCGACACGACGCGTCCTTCGACGTCATAGGCCGTCGTGGAGACCAGCCGCCGTCCGAACCGGTCGGTGAGCCGCACAGGCAGGGCTGCTGCGTTGTACTCGACTGTGTCGGCCCCGGCGGCGAGCAGACCGTCGCCTGACAGCGGGCCCGGGCCCGCCGGGTAGGTGAGGGTCTTGACCTGTCCGAGATCGGTGTAGGTCCAGGCCATCCGGTACGCGCCGGAACCTTCGCCTGAGTGGACCTTCCACGTCCGGTCAAGCGGACGACCGTACGGGTCCACGTCGTTGATGGTGTCGGTCACCAGCGATGCCCCGGAGAGCGCTCGCGAGACTGTGCGGTCGCGCATGCCGACGCGGATGGTGTCGTAGCGGTACTCGGCCACCACCGGCCCGCTCGCGCTCGTGCCTGCACGGGTGAGCTCCAACCGACCCAATCCGTCGTAGCTCAAGTGTCGGGACTGCCCCGACGCGCCGGCTGCAGCGGCAGTCTTGACCTGGCCATCGTTGTGGTAGCTGTAGGTCCAGCTTCCGAGGGACGGGTCGACGGTGGTGAGCTTGCGCCCGAGGTAGTCGTAGGTCCAGGCCGTCACGAGGTCGGTGCTGTTGTTCGCGATGATGCCGGAGACATCGTTGGCGCGTTGCTCGATCGGGCGGTCCAACGAGTCGTAGCGATAGCGAAGCTCCGTCGCGGTCCCGGACGGGTTGAACACCCCGGCAAGGTCCGGGTCGTCGGCCAGGACGCGAGTGATCCCCCGATGGACAACTCTGTCCACCAGTTCTTCGCCCCCGACCTGACGACACCAATTCAAGATGCCGTGACGCTCCTGCATGCTCAGCCCCTGAGTCTCGCGTTGCGCGCCACGCTAGCGATGCCCGGTCAGAGCCTCGGGTCACGGCGACCAGCCGTCCCAGACGGGTGCCCAGACATGACGACGCGACTCGCCAAAGAAACCACTCTCCGCGACTTCTAGGCGCCAGAGCACGAGCACGCGGACCGTCCATGTCCTGAGCCCGAAGCCGCTCCCGAGGATGACCAACCGATGCCGAACGGCAGCGACAGCAGTCTCTCCGAGAATCTCGGCAGCCATTCGGCAGCCAGAAAAGCCGAAAACCCCCAAAATTGGGGGTTTTCGTAGTAGCGGGGGCAGGATTTGAACCTACGACCTCCGGGTTATGAGCCCGGCGAGCTGACCGAACTGCTCCACCCCGCGTCGTTGGAGGTAA
>CBDTZB010000227.1:0-4921 GCA_965364795.1 uncultured Nocardioides sp. | reverse complement strand
CCGACGGGTAAGGAACGACCGGCCGTCGCGAATACGCTCCACGTCGTAAATGATTGGCACCTGGTAGTCGCCAGGTCGCAAGAAGTAAGAGTGCAGCGAGTGCACTTCATACTCCTCCTCGACGGTCCTGGAAGCCGCGATCAGGGCCTGAGCGGCGACCTGTCCACCGTAGACCCGAGGCCGGTTCGACACGGGGTGACGCCCTCGAAAAAGATCGACGTCGAGATTTTCCAGATCCAGAAGATCGACTAGCTCGATAGCGGCCTGGTCATTCATCGTCGGTGCTCCTGCTCGGGTCGGGCCGGTCGTCCTCATCGAGACCGGCAAGGAACTGCTCGAACTGTTGACCGATCTCTTCGCCGGTCGGCAACGGGGTGTCGTCGGCGAGCAGGCTGCGGCCCGATGCCTCGACCTCCTCGAAGGAGTCGTACTGCTGCTCCAGAGCGCGCACGACGTCCGCGATCTCCTCGTTGGCGGCCAAGTAGCGGGCCACGTCGTCCTCGCGTTCTTCGGCGTTCTCACGCAGGCCCGTGAGGTCGACGGTCAAATGACCACCCAACTCGACCTGCTCGAGCAACGCCACCGAGGCGCGGGGGTAGTCCAGTTGCGCCAGGTAGTGCGGGATGTGGGCGACGTACCCGAGGGCGTCGTGGCCCCACTCCCCCAGGCGGATCTCCAGCAGCGCCTGGGCGCTGCTGGGGATCCGCAGCTCGCCACGCCACGGGCTCTCACCGGTGATCAGCGCGTCGTTGTTGGCGTGGTGGGTGATCGCGATCGGTCGGGTGTGCGGAACCGCCATCGGCACCGAGCCCATTCCCACCACGCGGGTCACGTGGAAGCGTTCAATCACCTCGCGCACCGCGCGGGCGAACGCCTCCCACCGGTTGTCTGGCTCGGGGCCATGCATCAGCAGGTACGGAATGTCGGCGCTGTCCCGCATCAACCGCACCACCAGACGAGGCGCCTCGTAGTCGGCGTAATGATCGCGGACAAACGACATGGGAGGTCGGCGCGCACGGTAGTCGTGGAACTGGTCGACGTCGAAGGTGGCAACGACGGAACCCGAGGACCCCGAGGTGCTTTCCCGTCCGACCATGACTCCGGTCTGCCCCGCGCTGACCTCGGTCAGGTGGCGGCACGCCAAGGCGGCGGAGTTGCCGGCGTCGAGGAAACCGTCGAGGACCAACACCATGGTCAGGTCGGTGACCGCCTCGAGGTCAGGGATCTCGTCGACGATGTGCACGAGCCTGGATTCGGAGGTCATTCGCCTACGGTATTGCCCTGTGTCGGACCGGTCTCCGAGGGGTCGGGAACCTCGTCGGTCGGTCCATCGGTCGGCTCGCCGCTGGGCTCCGTAGCGGGGGGCGCAAAGAAGTCCGGGTCGTAGGTGGCAATGATGAGTTTGGCGCTCTTGCGGGCCAGCGTGCGGGTGTTGACGCCGAGGATGATCTGCAGCCTCGCGGCGACGTCGACGTCTTCTCCGTTGAGTTGGTCGACCAGCGACCAGAGCGCGTTCTCGCCGTACGTCGCGGCGACGTACTCGCAGGCGAACCACGACACGGCGTAGTTGAGCGCTTGGTCGCGATCGTTGAAGTCCTCGTCGGTGGCGAGGTCGGTGATGCGGCCCGCTTCGGCGTCGGTGACCGCCAGCGGGGTGATGCGACGGTTCTGCGGCGCCATAGGCCGCACGGAGATGTATTCAGCCAGCCCTTCACTGAGCCACAGGGGAAGCCGGTCGTCGCGTTCACCGAGGGCGACGTGGGTCAACTCGTGACGCACGAGCCGGTCAAGCTCGGGCCTCGTTGCTCCCAGCATCCGCGGGTTGAGCACGAAACGCACCGCCGCCACCTGTTCGCTGGCCGGCCCCGAGGGTCCCGCCGCGATGGGCACAGCGAGGCCGTCCAACTTATCCGGATCACCACCGGGGACCTCTCCAAGGGCTGCTTGATAGGAGGTGTCGGACAGGGCGTAGAGCACGACGGAGCGCGACCACTCCAACGGCACCGAACCCGAGATGTCGTTGACACCCCGCGAGACGGAATCCACCGCGGAGGCCGACTTGGCCACGGTGACGTCATCGAAGATGCCGAGCACACCGGGTGCCGTGCGGACCTGAATCGGACGCGCCTCCCACGGCTGTCGGACGATGCCGTTGGCCTTCTCCCACTCCCGATCAATCACTGAGCTGAGGACGAAGCGGCGTTTCTGGGCCCCCTTCGCGGAGAACTGGAAGCGGAACTGAGACAGCACCGGCACCGCGTCGAACCCCCCGAGTTGAGTCGTGAGGTCGACGACGACGGAGTAGGTGTTGCCGTCGCGGACCAGGCTGCGGCGTCGCAGCCCGTAGTCGAACTCAGCGAGCGGGAGCTGGATCAGATTGTCGAAGTAGTCGTTCTGGGTGACCTGCAGCGCTTCGTTCCGGTCGAGCACCGACAAGAACGCCGCCCGGTCGTCCTGCAGGACCGCCGTGGCACGTTTGTTCAGCAGACGGGTGAAGACCTTCACCAGGTTCGGCGGAACCGGCAGCGTCTCCTCCGGGGTCGGAGTCGCCTCGGTGTCGATCGGAACCGGCACCCGAGCGGGCGTTGGAGTGGTCTCATCGCTGGAGCACCCCACCAGCAGGCTCCCGCTCAGAGCCAACCCCATGAGCGCGACGAGCGCTCGCGTCGGACCCTTAGTCGGCATCGACCGTTGGCGAATCACCTAACAGCGACGTTCCCTCGACGCCGTCGTCGTCCAGGACGGTCATCTCCTCGACGATGCTCAACGCGATCGCCTGTTCGGTCAGGCCGATCCGCTCCAAGATAGCGGCCCGCTTGGCGTGGCCGAGGAACTCCTGCGGGATGCCGTGCAGGCGCACGGGGGTGGTGACCCGTGCCTCGTTGAGAGCCGCCAGCAGCATCGATCCGCAGCCACCGGCCAGGCCGTTGTCTTCGATGCTCACCACTAGACGGTGTTGCCGGGCCAAATCGATGATCGCGGGGTCCACCGGCTTCACCCAGCGCGGGTCAACCACAGTCGCGCCGATCCCCTGGGCTGCGAGGCGCTCGGCCACCGCTACTCCCGTGGTGCACATCGAACCGACCGCCACAATGAGCACGTCGTGGGTGCCGGACCGGGCGAGGATGTCGGCGCCGCCGGCCCTGCCGATCGCTTCGAGGTCGGTCGGGGGCGGACCCTTGGGGAACCGCACCACCGTCGGGGCGTCGGTGACCTCCACGGCCTCGTTGAGAAGTTCCTCCAGGCGGGTCGCATCCCGAGGGGCTGCCAGACGCAACCCGGGAACGACCTGCAGAATCGACATGTCCCACATGCCGTTGTGGCTGGCTCCGTCGTCGCCGGTCACCCCCGAGCGGTCCAGCACGAAGGTCACCCCGCACTTGTGCAGGGCCACATCCATCAGGATCTGGTCGAAGGCGCGGTTGAGGAAGGTGGCGTAGACGGCGAAGACCGGGTGCAGCCCGCCCATGGCCAGACCGGCGGCGGACGTCGCAGCGTGCTGTTCGGCGATACCCACGTCGAAGGTCCGCTCGGGGAAGTGCGCCTCGAACTTGTGCAGTCCGACCGGGTGCATCATCGCGGCGGTGATGGCCACGATGTCGCTACGGCGCTGGCCGATCCGGACGATCTCGTCGGCGAAGACGTCGGTCCAGATGCGACCCTTCGGGTTCTCCTCACCGCTGTCGATGTCGAAGGGCCCGGGAGCGTGGAACTGATCGGCCTCGTGGCGCTCGGCCGCGTCGTACCCGAAGCCTTTGCGGGTCAGCGCGTGCACGATGACCGGCCCGCCGAAACCCTTGGCCTGGGTGAGCGCGTGCTCCATGGCGGCCAGATCATGACCATCGACGGGACCGACGTACTTCAGTCCAAGATCTTCGAAGAGTCCCTGGGGTGCGATCGCGTCCTTGAGGCCCTTCTTCATGGCGTGCAGGGTGTCGTACGCCGCAGGCCCGACGCCGGGCACCGCGTTGAGCCGTCGCTTGACCTGGTCGAGCACCGCTTCGTAGCGGGGGCTGGTCCGCAGGGTGGTCAGCGCGTTGGCGAGACCACCGATAGTCGGCGTGTAGGAGCGACCGTTGTCGTTGACCACGATCACTAGGCGTGAATCCTTGGCGATGGCGATGTTGTTCAGCGCCTCCCAGGCCATGCCGCCGGTCAGCGCACCGTCGCCGATCACCGCGACCGTGTGTCGCTGCTCCCCGCGGATGGCGTAGGCCTTGGCGAGGCCGTCGGCGTAACTCAGCGCCGTCGAGGCGTGGGAGTTTTCGACGATGTCGTGGTCGGACTCCTCCTGGCTGGGGTAGCCGCTGAGGCCACCCTCCATCCGGAGACGGTCGAAGTCAGCGGCCCGACCGGTCAGCATCTTGTGGACGTAGGACTGGTGTCCGGTGTCGAGAACGACGCGATCGGTCGGGGAGTCGAAGACGCGGTGAATCGCGAGAGTCAGCTCCACAACACCCAGGTTGGGGCCCAGGTGTCCCCCGGTCCGCGAGCACGTCGAGACCAGAAGGTCCCGGATCTCCGAGGCGAGGGTGGTCAGTTCGTCGTCACTGAGCCCCCGCAGATCGCGCGGCCCGGTGATCGACTGAAGAACACTCATGGGCGCGAGTCTACGGGTTCCCGGGTGGATCACAGCGTGTAGACGGCCACAGCCGGTTCGTGCAGGCTGCCCATCCACACGCGGCCCTCGTGCTCCCGCACCCCGGTCACCATGTGGTACGCCGCACCATGCGCTGCGGGGTCCAGGTCCAGGTCGTGCACGAGCTTTCCGGCTTCGTCGTACGCCTGCACGCGCACCGTTCGCTTTGGTTTGGGCTGCAGCCGCTCCGGGATCTTGGTGATCAACTTGCGCACCGCCATCGGGCCGGTCTTGATGCGCTCCACCAGCGGGTCCAGCGGGCTGGCGATGGTGACCCAGATC
>CBDTZB010000226.1:0-4939 GCA_965364795.1 uncultured Nocardioides sp. | reverse complement strand
CCGAGAGGGCGTACGCCGTCCCCGAGCCGAGAGCTGCGGCCAAGCCCCAGACGATCCCGTCCGGTCGCGGGCCCGACTCACCGACCAGGGCGACAAGCGTCAGCCCCAAGAGAGCCGTGCCGACGGTGAGGGCCTGAGGCCCGGGGGGAAGCCGACGTTGGCGAACACTGGTCAGGATCAGGAGCAGGACCGGGGCGAAGCCCAGCATGACCACGGTCGCGACGCTGACGCCCGCACCGATCACGGCGATGAAGAACAACAGTTGGAAGGTGGCGGTCAACAATCCCACCGTCACGACCCGTCCGCGCTGGGTGCGGACGACGTGGACCGCGGCATCGACCTGACCGCGAATCGTCACCGCGATGGTCAGAACCACGACGGCCAGCACGGACCGGTAGGCCGTGACCGTGAAGGCGCTGAGGTTCGAGGAATTGTTGACCAGGGCGATAGCGGGACCGATCGTCCCCCAGATCACCCCGGCTGCGATGACATAGAGGAGTCCCCGAACCGCCAGGTCGCGATCGATCGAGGTGGCGGTCACGGCCGCAGTCTCACACCGGCCCTCAGGGGCCGCGGAATCGGCGTCTTGGTTCTCATACCCTAGGGGGGTACTGTATTTGACGTGACCCATGAACAGACCACATTCGGCTACCTCGACCGCAAGGACGACTACCTCAAGCGCCTGCGGCGGATCGAGGGGCAGGCCCGTGGTCTGCAGAAGATGGTCGAGGACGAGAAGTACTGCATCGACATCCTCACCCAGGTTTCCGCCATGACCAAGGCGCTGCAATCGGTGGCGCTGGGCCTGCTCGACGAACACATGGCCACCTGCGTCGTCGACGCGGCTAGGACCGGCGGACCGGAGGCTGAGTTGAAACTCAAGGAAGCCTCGGATGCGATCGCTCGCCTCGTCCGGTCATGATCGACCCACACGCACGACGTACCCCCGCTGAACACTAGGAGCACACGATGACCCAGACCAACACCTACAACGTGACCGGGATGACCTGCGCACACTGCGTCAACTCGGTCACCGAAGAAGTCACCGCCATCCCGGAGGTCGAGCGCGTCAAGATCGACCTCGAGAACGGCACTCTCACCGTGACGGCCTCCGAAGGCCTGAGCGACGACGACATCCGCACGGCCGTGGAAGAGGCCGGCTACGACCTGGCTTGAGCCAGGAGACGCTTCACCAGGAGGGCACATGACCACCCAGACCAATGCTCCGGAGCAGTCCGTCGAGCTTGCGATCACCGGTATGACCTGCGCTTCGTGCGCCAATCGCATCGAGCGCAAACTCAACAAGGTCGAGGGGGTCACCGCGACCGTCAACTACTCGACCGAGAAGGCGAAGGTCACCTTCGCTGACTCCGTCAGTCCTGAGGACCTGGTGGGCGTCGTCGAGAGCGCGGGGTACGCCGCCACGCTTCCGACCCCACCCCCGGCGCCCGGAGCCGTGCCCGAAACGGAAGAGGGCTCTGAGCGAGACGCCGCGACCCGCTCGCTGAGGGAACGACTCTTCGTGTCGACAGTGCTGTCGGTGCCGGTGATCGCCATGGCGATGATCCCGGTGCTGCAGTTCGACAACTGGCAGTGGCTCTCCCTCACCTTGGCTGCGCCGGTCGTTGTGTGGGGCGCCCTGCCCTTCCACCGTGCGGCGCTGACCAATCTGCGCCACGGCACCTTCACCATGGACACCCTGATCTCGATGGGGACCCTGGCTGCTTTCGCCTGGTCGATCTACGCCCTCTTCTGGGGCACCGCTGGCATGACCGGGATGACCCACCCCTTCGAGTTCACCGTGCAGCGCAGCGACGGAGCGGGCAACATCTACCTCGAGGCTGCCGCTGGGGTGACCACGTTCATCCTCGCTGGGCGCTACTTCGAGGCGCGCTCCAAGCGTCAGGCTGGCGCGGCCCTGCGGGCCCTGCTGGAGATGGGGGCCAAGGAGGTCGCCGTCCTGCGTGAGGGTGCTGAGGTCCTGATCCCCACCGAGCAACTGGCCGTGGGCGACCGGTTCGTCGTGCGCCCCGGCGAGAAGATCGCCACCGACGGAGTCATCAAAGACGGCCGCTCGGCCGTCGATGCCTCGATGTTGACCGGTGAGTCGGTTCCCGTGGAGGTGACGGTGGGCGACGAGGTCGTCGGCGCCACCGTCAACGCCGGTGGACGATTGATCATCCGGGCCACTCGGATTGGCGCGGACACCCAGTTGGCGCAGATGGCCCGCCTGGTCGAGGACGCTCAGAACGGCAAGGCTCAGGCGCAGCGGTTGGCGGACCGGATCTCCGGGATCTTCGTGCCCATCGTCATGCTCCTCTCGCTCGGCACGTTCCTCACCTGGTTGGCGATCGGAGGCGGAGTGCCGATGGCGTTCACCGCTGCCGTCGCGGTGTTGATCATCGCCTGCCCGTGCGCCCTGGGTCTGGCCACGCCGACCGCCCTTATGGTCGGGACCGGCCGCGGCGCTCAACTCGGCATCCTGATCAAGGGCCCCGAGGTCCTTGAGTCGACCCGGGTCGTGGACACGATCGTGCTCGACAAGACCGGCACGGTCACCACCGGGCAGATGACCCTCACCGGAGTCGTTGCCGAACCCGGCGAGGACGCCGACGTCGTACGCCGCTGGGCTGGAGCCGTCGAGAACGCCTCCGAACACCCCATCGCACGAGCCATCGCCGCTGGCGCTCTGGCCGAGTCGGGAACGTTGCCCGAGGTGGAGGAGTTCCTGAACACCGAGGGTCTCGGGGTTCAGGGGATCGTTGCCGAAGGCGAGCGCCCGCTGGTGCTCGTGGGTCGGCCACAACTGTTCGAGTCGAGGTCGTGGTCGGTCTCTGCTGAGCTCACCGACGCATTGCGTGAGGCGCAGAGTCAGGGCGGTACGGCCGTGGTGGTCGGCTGGGACGGCCAGGCTCGCGGTCTCGCCGTGGTGTCGGACGCGGTCAAACCGACGTCGGCCCAGGCCATCGCCGATCTCAGGGAGTTGGGGCTCACCCCGATCCTGCTGACTGGTGACAACAAGTTGGTCGCCGATGTGGTGGCAGCCGAGGTCGGGATCGCCCCTGACGCGGTCTTCGCGGATGTGCTGCCTGCCGAAAAGGTCGACGTGGTCAAACGGCTCCAGGCCGAGGGCAAGGTGGTGGCCATGGTGGGCGACGGCGTCAACGACGCCGCTGCGCTGGCTCAGGCGGACCTGGGGATCGCGATGGGTACCGGCACCGACGTGGCTATCGAGGCCAGCGACCTAACTCTGGTCCGCGGTGACCTGCGGGTGGCGAGCGACGCGATCCGTCTCTCGCGCCGCACGTTGGCCACGATTAAGGGCAACCTGTTCTGGGCCTTCGCCTACAACGTGGCGGCTCTTCCGCTCGCGGCTCTGGGTTTGTTGAACCCCATGTTGGCCGGTGCGGCGATGGCGTTCTCCTCGGTGTTCGTGGTCTCCAACAGCCTGCGACTACGCGGCTTCCGCTCCCAGATCGAGACGTAGCCGGAACAGGCTGGTCGTCAGGACTGCGGGGACCGAGCCTCCGTCCCCTACATTCGAAAGGTGACAACTGAAGTGGAATCCCCGGACCAGGCTCTCGCCGAACACGATGTCCGAGGTCTGCTGACTCGCGCGGCCTCCCTGGCTGAGGAGGAGGCTGGCGGTGCTGAGCCCCGTCTGCGCCTCGGCCGGCTGTCCACCGAGGACCGGGAGGAGTTGTTGGCCGCCACCACCGCGCATCTGCAGGCGCGTCGACCTGCCCGGCGGGGTGCCAAGGTGGTCTCGGTCGAGAAGGAGGTCCAGGACTGGTGGGCCAAACTGCTCGACTACGCCGACTCCCGGCGCCAGCAACGCCTCAACCCGCTGCGCAACGAGGTCTTCGCTGCCCTCGCGGAAGCGGAAGTGATTCGCCGCGAAAGCGGTCGCGACTGGAGCCTGGTCGCTGGGCGTAAGGGCTCCGGCCCCATGGTGACCCGTGAAAACCTTGGTGCGTGGGTGCTGAAGGCCAAGCCCACCACGTGGGACGTTCGCCGGTGGATCGAGGACGGCGGCGGTCCCGTCGGCACCTGGTCGGTCTCGCACAACTACCGGTCTTTGATGATGACCGAGGGTGACCCGGTGCTCCTGTGGGTCAGCGGCGACGACCCGGCGTGTCCGGCCGGCTTCCGAGCCCGCGGGACGGTCACCGGGCCCTGCGCCGAGGGTCGCGCAGAGGGTGACTACTGGCTGGACAAGTCGGCTCGCAAGCGTGCCGACTACTTCGCGGCGGTGGACCTCACGCCCCTGGACGTCACCATCCCGAGGCGCTCGCTGGTGCACCACAAGATCCTGAGCCAGATCGAAGTCCTGCGGGCACCCTTCACGGGCAACCCGAGTTATCTCACGGTGGATCAGTTAGCGGAGTTCGAGAGCGCACGTAGCGTTTGAGCGAAGCGCTCGCTCAGCGCTGGACCGGGACGCCAGGCAGTTCGACGTGGAAGGCGGCACCGCCCAGGTCGGAGTCCTCGACCCAAATTCGACCGTGATGCCGCTCCACGATCTGTCGACAGATCGCGAGGCCGATACCGGTGCCGTCGATGGTTCCCACGCCGGAGCCGCGCTGGAACATGTCAAAAATGTGGGCTCGCTCGGCGGCTGCGATTCCCGGGCCGTTGTCGCTCACCTGGACGACCACGCGGCTCAACGGCAGGCCAGTCACGACACGAACGCAGACCGTGGTCGAGTCGCCGTCGCCGGCGTACTTCAGGGCGTTGCCGATGAGATTGGCGAAGAGTTGTCGCAGCAGACCGGAATCTCCGAGCACCATCGGCAGCGGCAACACCTGGATCTCTGCGTCATGATGCCCCAGGCTTCGCTGTTCGTGGACCACCTCACCCACGAGCCGGCTGAGGTCCACCTGCTCGGTGACGAGCTCCCCTAAACCGATCTTCGTGAAGCCCAGCAGATCGGCGATCA
>CBDTZB010000225.1:0-4956 GCA_965364795.1 uncultured Nocardioides sp. | reverse complement strand
GTATAGCAGATCGGGGCTTGACTTCCGGGGTACGACAGGCATGTAATTCCCACAGTGTCGTTACACGATCATCCCGGTCGTGAGGGTCGAAGCAGGGTCGAAAGGTAGGCGAAAAAGGCGATGAGGGAGCTATTTCTTCTCGAGCCGGACGCTCCAGATACCGGTGAAGCAGGTTGGCAGGATCGAGCGCTGTGCGCGCAGACCGATCCTGAAGCATTCTTCCCGGAGAAGGGTGGATCGACCAGGGAGGCCAAGAAGGTCTGTCTGACGTGCGAGGTCCGCGACGATTGTCTCGAGGCCGCGCTGATGAACGATGAGCGCTTCGGTATCTGGGGCGGTCTTTCGGAGCGCGAGCGACGCAAGTTGAAGAAGCGCGCCGTCTGAGGACTGCTCCACGGAGCGTTCACTGAGGGATTACCCCGGCCGATCTGGCCGGGGTTCCTTCATTTCGGCAGGTCTCACTAAGGTTCGTCTGTGGCCTCCAGTGATCTGCAACGACCCGATTCGGTCGGAGTGATCCTGGTCAGCCATCAGGGGGAGCGGTGGCTCCCCACCGTGATCAGCGGCCTGGCCGCCCAGACGGCGGCGGTGGCTGACGTCGTGGTGGTGGACACGGGCAGTCGCGACGCGAGCGTGTCCTTGTGCGAGTCGGCGTACGGCGAGGTGCTCATCCTGGGGAGTTCTACGTCCTATCCCGAGGCGGTCGTCGCGGGGCTGGAACGGATGAACGAGCGTGCAGGCGGCAGCGGGCCCGAGTGGATCTGGCTCTTGCACGACGACTCCACTCCCGACCCCGGCGCGTTGGCTGCCTTGCTGGCGGAGGCAGCGCGTCGACCGGACGCCGACATCCTCGGCCCCAAGTTGCGCGAATGGCCGTCCCTGCGACGCCTGCTCGAGGTCGGCGTCACCATCTCGGGTACCGGAAGACGCGAGACCGGGCTTGAACGCGCGGAGTTCGACCAGGGTCAGCACGACGACGTCCACGAAGTATTGGCGGTCAACACGGCCGGCATGCTGGTCCGGCACACGGTCTTGGAGTCGCTTGGCGGCTTCGACCCCAACCTCCCGGTGTTCGGCAACGATCTCGACTTCGGTTGGCGGGCGGCCAAGGCGGGCCACACCACGCTGGTGGTGCCGGCGGCGGTCGTCTTCCACGCGGAGGCTGCCCACCGGGGCGCGCGGCGTACGCCGCTGACCGGGTCACATACGCACTACCAGGAGCGGCGCGCGGCGCTCTACACGTTGGCGGTCAACGCGCGCGGCAGATACTTGCCGCTCCTCATGGTTCGACTGGCGCTGGGCACCCTGATCCGGATGATGGGGTTCTTGGTCCTCCGATCGGTCCGAGAAGCGCTGGATGAGTTCGGTGCCTGGGTCTCGCTGGTCACCCGGCCGGGTCTGATTCGTCGAGCCCGCCGTCGACGCGCGGAGTTGGCGGGCCAGTCCGGGACCGAGCGCGACCCGCGCCCGTTGCTGGCGAAACCGTGGGTGCCCTATCGCCACGGACTGGATTTCCTCACCGACCTGTACGACGCCGCGAGCAACCAGGCCGCCGACGTCGCAGAGCGGCGAAGGATCGCCGCGGCCGAGCTGGATCCCTCCTCCATGGCGGCAGCCAGAATCGCGCGTGAGCAGGAGGCAGCGAGGCACTCCGATGACCCCAATGAGGCCGAGCTGGCCTTCGAGGACACCGGCCTGGCGGTTCGCTTCTTCACCAATCCGATCGCCGTCACCGTCGCGGTCCTACTACTCGTCTGGTTCATTGCCGCTCGCAACGTAGTCGGTGACATCTCCGGAGGCGGGTTGTCGCCCGTTCCCCCCGGGATCGGCGACTGGTGGGGCCTCTACCTCGATCAACGGCACTCGGTCGGCCAGGGTGGGCAGGGGAGTGTGGTTCCCGCGGCGCCGTACCTCCTGCCGCTGATCGCGTTGGGATCAGTTTTCGGCACCAGCGGAGCGGTGACGCTGCTCTTCCTCTCGATCGTCCCGATCGGCCTGTGGGGCGCCTGGAGACTGCTCCGGGTCGCTGGCCGTCTCGTGCGACCTCAGGGTGCCCCCCGACCCCTGCTGCTGTGGGGAGCAATGACCTACGCGCTCGCCCCGGTCGTCTCGGGAGCCTGGAGCCAGGGCCGTCTGGGCACCGTTGTCGCAGCCGCTTTGCTGCCCTGGTTGGCTCACGCGGCCCTCGGTTTCGCCGACCCCGATCGGGACCGTCGCTGGCGAGCAGCCTGGCGCACCGGCTTCCTGCTCGCGCTGATCACCTGCTTCGCGCCCATCGCCTGGCTGGTGGCGTTGGTCGTCGGACTCGTGATCCTGGGCGTCGGGGCCCTGGTGGTCGGTCGGGCCGCGCTCACGCCCACCGTGTGGGGTCCGCCTGCTACGGCTCTGGGCGTGGTGATCGCACTTCTCATCCCTTGGTGGGTGCCTGCGCTGGCTGGCGATGGCGCCGGAGGGTTGAAGGGGCTGCTGCTGGAGATCGGGCGGGCGCCGTCCGCCGCCATGGACGCATCGGATCTGGCGCTGGGCCGGTGGGCCGGTCTGGGTGCCCCGCCCGAGATCGGCGTCGTTCTTGTAGTGCTGGCCGTGTTGGCTCTGGTGCCACGCGCCACCCGGGTGCCGGTCCTGCTGTGCTGGTTGCTGGCCGCGGCCACGGTGGTGGTGGCTGCCGCCACAAGTCGCCTAGAGGTGTCACTGGCCTTCGGAACCACACCGGTCGGACTAGGTGTGCTGGTGATGGTGTTGCCCGCGTGCTGGGTCACGGCCGTCGTCCTCGGTTCCCTCGGTGTGTCCAAGCCCGAGTGGAACGCCGGCGGGACAGAACGGCTTCGGTCGGTCGCGGTGGGTGCGATGGTGGCCGCGGCGGTCGCCGTACCCCTCATCGGGTTGGGGTGGTTCACCGTCTCCGCGCCGGACCGGCTCACCGATCGCGACACCTCGGGGATCCCCGCCTACATGGTGCAGGAGGCGGTCCTTGCCCCTGAGCGCGGCGTGCTGGTGCTCCGCGGTTCGGTGGCCACCGGCGTCGACTACTCAGTACGCCGCGGCGACGGGGTCACGCTGGGGGAGGACGAGATCATTGCGCGGACCCCCGAGGACCGCTCCTTCACCGAGATCGTTTCCGTCCTGACCTCTCAGCCCACGCCCGCTGCCGTCCAGGAGTTGGCCAGCCAAGGGGTGGCCTACATCGTTCTGCTGCCACCCGTCGGTTCGTCCGGCGGACTGACGGACGGACGGATCTCTTCCGGCCTCGATGCGACCGGTGGATTGGTGGCAGCGAGTGCTGAGGACCGACAGACCCGCGCCTGGCAGGTGACGCGTTCCATCGAAGGTCCGGACGTCCAGGCCCGAACAGCCTGGTGGCGGACCGGCCTAGTCGGTCTCCAACTCCTCCTGATGTTGGTGGTCGCCGTTCTGGCCCTGCCCACCACCGAGCGGAGGGTCCGATGAGCGAGGTGAGTGGAGGTCGTCGTACGACGATCCGTGGTCGGCGACCCGACCGGGTCACCGTGGTGGCGATCGTGGTGCCGCTGCTGACGGCGCTGCTGCTGGCAACGGTCGCCGGACGTGACGGAGCCGACCTGGGAGTGCGGGACGAGCCCGCACCTCCCACCGCAATTCCTGCTGACGCCGTCACGCTCATCTGCCCCGGTGGGGTGGATCGCACGTTCCTGTCCAGTGCCACGAAGAGTGGGCGAGTGACCATCCGAGACGTCGGCAGACAAGCAGACCCCGACGCTGAGTTGGCCACCCGATCCGTTGCGGAGGGGAAGGTGCGCCGACTGGCAAAGGACCGTGCCGCGATGGTCATCACCGGGGAGGGACCAGTGACGTCGGGGTTGGTCGCGTCTCGGCTCGCCCTGCCGTTCGCGGCCGCTGAGTGTCGCGAGCCGGATGCGGAGTTGTGGTTCACGGGGGTCGGCGCAGGCGCCCGCTACTCCAGCACCCTGGAACTGGTGAACCCGGACGCAGGGCCCGCGGTGGTCAGCGTGACGGTCTTCGGGCGCGGTGGGCAGGCCAAGGTGCCGCAGCTGCGCGGAGTGGCGGTGCCGGCCCGAGGGTCCGTGAAGATCGACCTGGGCAAGGTCCTGCCCCGTCGCGACGAACTAGCACTCCAGGTGGCCGCCTCTCGAGGCCGCGTGCGGGCCAGCGTTAGTGGTCGATTGGACCGCCTCGACGGCGGAACACCCAGCGTGGACTGGCTCCCCGGCCAGTTGGCTCCCCGGACCACGAACCGTTTGATCGGAGCCGATGCTGGATCCGGCCAACGCACCCTGGTCCTGGCCAATCCCGGAGAGGTCGAGGCCCGCGCCACCATCCGTCTCATCACTCCTGACTCGGTGTTCGCTCCGCTGGGCAGCGAACCGATCGTGGTGGGTCCGGGCAGCACCGTGCGCGTCGACGCGACGCCGCTCCTGCGGGCCGCGAACGCCCAGGGCGTGATGGGGTTTGAGGTGCAGTCCTCGCTACCGATCACCGCCGCGTTGCGCTCGCTGATTTCCGGGGATCTGGCCTTCGTCGCGCCGGGGGAGGCGGTGACCTCACCCACCGCTTTGATCGTGCCAACCGGGTCGAAGAGGTTGCTCCTCGCCGGGGCGACCGGACCCGGCACCGTGCTGGTGACCAGTACGGACGCCAACGGCAAGAACGAGCGCCAGAAGGAGGTCGAGGTGGTCCGCGGTCGCGGGTACACCATCTCGCTTCCAGACTCGGCCGCGCTGGTGCGCATCACCCCACAGGGCACCCTCGTGGAAGCGTCCGTGGTGCGTTCGGACGCTGGCAGTGCAGCCGGTAACCGAGGACAGGGGACCGTCGTCCTGCGGATACGGGACCTGCTCCGACAGAGCCTCGTGCCCGGAGTCCGCCCCGGTCCACCGTCCTGACCGCACCAGCGCTAGGTGCGGCGGTGGAAGGTGATGGTGCCGTCGGGTCGTCGTTGGTGGGCGTAGTCGTGGTGGT
>CBDTZB010000224.1:0-4961 GCA_965364795.1 uncultured Nocardioides sp. | reverse complement strand
TGGCAGCGAGTCGTCCGACTCGTAGGCCTTCTGGAACTGCGATGTCAGCGCGGTGCTCGTCAGTCGATACTCCACGATGATCTCGGGATCGCCACCTCCGGCGCTCGCCAGCGCCTCGAAGTCGTCCTCGCCGACAAGGAATCGAGTAGCAGACGACAGGGACGATGCCATCTGGGCGTCGCGGACGAACCCCCGGATCGTCACGTCGCGGCTCCCTGTGTCCGTCCGGATGGTGACCTCGTCGCCGACTTGGAGGTCGAAGTCCTGCTGGTAGGCCACCGGGACGTAGACCTCCCCGACGGTGGCTCGGGGAATCGTGCCGGCACCGTCGATGAGAAAGTCGAAGTCCTCGTTCTGGGTCACGAAGAGGTTGTCGATCAAGCTGGCAGAGAGGTCGCCGGACGCGCCGGTCGTTGGCCGTTGCCAGGAGATTGCTGCGCCGTCGAATCCGAGCATGTCCTCAATCAGCCAGGACTCGATCTCGGGGCGATCGGCAGCGAAATCCGCCAAGGCATCGGCGTCGTAGCCCCCGCGGTGCATCTGCAAGAAGTGCGGCGGTTTGGCCACCTCGAACAGCGCGTCAACGGAGCCCACCAAGCGCTCCATCACCATCGCTCCGGTTGCCATCAGGAACGCGCTGAGGATGAGGACGATGAGGAGCGCCACGCTCACGCTCTTGTTCTTGCGAAGATCGTTGTACCCATAGCGAAGAAACAGAGAACGCTTCACATCAGTCTCCGGCGGATGGGCGATGTTGCGTGGTCGGACATGGCGTCATCAGGTCAGTGCATGCTGCGAGAGTTCGGCCACAACGGCGACGTCCAGCGCGTCCACCTCATGGAAGTTGGCTGAGGATCTGACGGTAGTCGCCGTGAACGTGGCACTCATGAATGCGTCTTCCGTAGATGGAGTGATGGCCTGAGCCTTGCTTGTGATGATCGTTCCGAACTTGAGCTGTCTACGCCAGTGCCGTTCGGTACCGATTGTTCGGCCGAGTGGCGAGGTGCCAAGGGAGCCGGAGACTCACTCGGTCGGATCGCGAACCGCTGAGGATGGCGGCGCTCGCTCGGACAGGCCGAGGTGAAGTCGCCACTGCGTTCGACCGCCAGCGCACGCTCGGTGGTCCAGACGGGGCAGTCCGCCCGGGAAGGAGAACATCTCTAAGGCCCGAATTCAGAGAGGTCGGCCTTGAGGCCGCCTGAAAATCAGGAGCCGATGGCGACCGGTGTCTCGTTACTCCGAGCGCCGGGTGGCAAGGAGCCTGCGAAATTCTCCAGCGGTCTTGAGCGGAATCGCATCGCTCGAGGGCCATGTTCCCGCGGCAGGACGGTGTCACTTCACAGCAGTCACCGACTGGCGTGGTGTGACGCAACCCACGACTCCAGCCCGGGCAACGCGAAGGTGACGCGACCTCGAGCGGTCGAGCGCAGAAGGCCACGATCGATCAGGCGCGCGCGTGCGTACGACCAGTCCGACGCCGCGCCGCCCAGCGACGCGGCGATGACGCTGGACCGGCGCTCGGCCTCGGGCACCGCGGTCAGCGCGATGAGATAGCGCCATTCGCTGTCCGGGAGCTCGTCGGTGCGCGACTCGTAGAGTCGATGGAGCTGCGCGGTGGCGTTGCCGGCGCCGATCGTCGCGTCGTCCTCGGAGAGCTCGGCGGCGTCCGGATCCCGCCGCGAGGCGGCCATCCAGCTCTCGTAGCCGAGCAGCTGGACCGAGTAGGGATAGCCGCCGGACCCTGCGGCAGCCGCCGTCAGCGCCGGTGGGCTCCAGCGTGCGCCCATCTGCTCGACGGGCACCGCGAGCGCCTCGCTGGCTGCCGCGGTCGTGAGCGGGCCGAGCGCATGCTCGCGGACGCGCTCGGCGTAGGTGGAGGAAGCGTCGCGCATGTGGCGTCGTGCATCCGGGAGGCCCGCGACGACGGTCAGCATCGGGAGGTACTGGTCGTGGTCGTCCAAGGCTCGTGCGACCGCCTGGAGTGCCTGGAACAGCGGTCCGATCTGGGCGGCCGGCATCGCCTGGATCTCGTCGACGATCAGCAGGACCGCCGTGCCGTGCTCCGCCGCCGCTCGTGCCGTGGCGACGAACACCTCGCCGAGGTCCGTCGCGAGATCGCCCGTGCGACCGGACCGGGGGTCGTCGGGTGGTGCGACCTCGAGCTCGACCCCTGCGTGCTTCACCGCGAAGCCTCCGAGGACCGCTGCGGCCCGCTTGGCCCACTCCCCGACCCGAGCGTCCAGGTCGCCGCTGAGCAGGACCCGACGGAGATCGCGCAGCAGCGGGACGCTGAGGTCCGACGACTCCCCCGCCTCGACCTGGACGACCCAGAAACCGTCGGTCGTCGCGGTCGCCGCGAGCTCGGCCAGCACCGCGGTCTTGCCCATGCCACGGTCACCCGTGATGAGGCGTGGCTGCTCGTAGAAGCCGCGGCGGACACGACGCAGCGCTGCCTCGAGATCGCCGAACTCCGCCTCGCGCCCAGAGAGCGCAGGCGGGATGACGCCGAACCCTGGAACGAACGGGTTGTCATCCGCGGTCACCATGACGACGCCTCCTGCAGCAATTGCTCATGTTAGCAACCGCTGCAAGGTGAGGCGCTCTGACAGACGCGAGCGTGTGAGTGCGCCGCCGGAGCGACACCGATCACACGCTCGGTCAGGTCAGGCGTCGGCCTTGCGCTTGGCCAGGCCGTTGAGGACCTTCTCGGTCATCTGCTCGACCGTGGAGTCCGTCGCGATCGCCGCCTCGGCTGCGAGGAACTGGATCGACTTGTCCCACAGGCGCTTCTCGGCGGGCGACAAGCTGCGGTCGTCGGCCTTGGTGGCCATGTCGCGCAGGTTCAGGACGTGACCGTCGAGGTCCCCTGAACCGGAGCGCTCGAGCATCGCCTTGTACTTGGCCGACCACTGCTTCTTGGACAGGGGCGTGGGGCCGTCGGACAGCGTCTTGAGCAGTGACTCGACCGTCTTGCGGTCCGTCACCGGTCGTGCGCCAGCCGCGTCGAGCCCCGTCACCGGAACGACGAGGGACAGCTCCCCCGAGCCTCCACCGACTGGTGCGAGGACGACGTACTCGATTGTCGTTCCCTTGATGTCCCGCGTCTCCCGCGAGGTTGCTTCGACTGGGCCGTGGTGTGGCCACACAAGAACGTCTCCGACATCAACCACCAAGAGCCTCCTCAGGCATCGCCGACTTCCCATCGTACGTGGTCTTGAGGACATCGTGGAACCCACGAGGCCAAGATGTACACATGTGCGCGCCACGCTCAGTGGCGGCCACGTCGTCGGAGGGCGCGTGTGGCGAATCCCGGCGGGTTGTGCGCGCCGGCTTCAAGCAATCAGTCAAAACGCTTATTCTGGTCGTTTTGGACTGACCATTGGCGACCAACCGGGAAATTCCGGTACTTCGGACTAGTCATGTGTGACCGTTTCATCCTCCGTTCGGGCCTGTTCGTCCGATGTGCGGCGCCAGTGCTGCCTGGAGTCCTTCGACGTCCTCGACGGTCACCGTCATCCCCGGGTGACGCATGATGTTCTTGGTCACGAGCGCACCGACCGGCTCGTGGAAGCAGATGCAGAGGCCCGCCTCGGTGTTCGACCCGAAGGTCACGCCCCAGTCGGCGAACGATGCCCGCGGACCGATCGCCTTGAACCAGGCGTAGTCGCGCGTGATCTGCGTGTCCTTGCAGTTGCTGAGCGGCGTCTTCAGCCGGAACCGTCCGAACCGTGCGTCGAGGTGGGTGTCGGTGACGACGACGCGCGAGTTGCGCGGTGTCGCGCCGGCGACGGCGAGCAGGGGCAGTCGCCACTTCTCGTCGAATCGGAACGGAAAGGTCTGCGTCATGGAGCTCTCGGTGGGTCGGCGCGTTGGCAGTGTGCCCGGTGGACGGGCATCGGAGAGCCTGCGCCCTAGTCTCGCCGCCCCCTGCGCATGGCTCGATCAGTGACCGATCACTCCCCCTCCGATGTCGACGTCATCGTCGTCGGTGCGGGAGCTGCTGGTCTGTTCGCGGCGCTCGCGGCCCGAGGCGCGCTTCACCCTGATGGGAGCATCGGTGCGGTGCCGGACGACGCCCCGAGCGTGCTCCTCGTCGACGGGGCCGAGAGCCCCGGGAAGAAGATCCTCATCAGCGGCGGGGGCCGCTGCAACGTCACGAACGCGCGGGTCACCGCGGACGACTTCCTGACCGCGACGCCGAAGCTCGTCAGGAACACGCTGCGGTCGTTCGGCACAGAGCAGACCTTGCGCGCGTTCCGGGACCTCGGTGTCGACCTCGTCGAGGAACCGCTGGGCAAGATGTTCCCGTCCACGGACCGCGCTCGCGACGTCCTCGAGGCGCTCCACGGTGGTCTGGCCGCAGCGGGGGTGCAGACCCGCTTCGGCACACCGGTCCGCGAGATCGTCGCCGTCGGCGACGGCTGGTCCGTCGACGGCGTCCTCGCGCGCCGGGTGATCGTCGCGACCGGCGGGTTGTCGGTCCCGGCCACGGGCTCGACCGGCTTCGGGCTCGGCCTCGCTCGTGACCTCGGTCACGAGCTCGTCCCCCCGGTACCGGCGCTGGCGGCGCTGGTCGGTGACGTGGGTGGCGACGTGCTGGCGGGCTTGACGGTGCCGGCGATCGTGACGGTGGCGGAGCGTGACGGCCGCGTCCACGCGCGTGCGGCCGGCAGCATGCTGTTCACCCACGTCGGGGTCACCGGGCCCGTGGCGCTCGACGTCTCACACGCGGTGGAGCGCCTGGCCGACGACGGCATCGAGGCCGTCGTCACGGCGGATCTCTGGACGCTGGCGGACCCGGCGGGCCCGTTCGCCACGTACCTGGACGCGCCGAAGCTGCCCGGCTGCTCGCTGCGGCCGACGCCGGCACCGGTCGAGCCGGGGTCCTTCGACGCCGAGCTGGTCCGCGCCGGAGCGCGGAGCACCAAGCAGACGGTGGCGACATACCTCGCGACCCGGCT
>CBDTZB010000223.1:0-4966 GCA_965364795.1 uncultured Nocardioides sp. | reverse complement strand
GGGCCATGGAGGGAAGGTCTACCGCACCCGGCCCTGTCGTTTGGCAAGCACTTCTCAAGTCAATCGGGACACAAACTCCTCACCCAAAGTCAGTGTGTTCGGCGTTGGGTGTGATCGGCATGACCGCCCAAGCTGAGGAGAGGTGCTCAGCGTTGAGGGGGCTGCGGTCACCGGCCGCGAGTTGATCGAGACCCAATGCGCTCCAGAACTCCTCGTGTCGCTCGCAGGGCAACACGGCGGTGATGCACCCGCGGATAGGTGCCCGGCTTCTTCGTGCGGCGACCTGGAGGTAGCGGTGTCCTGAGTCGCCAGCCCGCCAAGCGACGACCTCAGCGTCACCTAGTACGAGAGCCCAGGCGAGCAGCTCCGAGGGGTTATCAACAGTCGCGGTGACGTCGCCTACGACGTCGATCTCGCGGCTGATCCGCAGTAGGACAGCCAATTCGCGGGCATCCTTGGCTGGGTACATCACTGCTCCTTTCATTTGGTTCGAGTCGACTTGGCTCTGGTCGACGTCCTCGTTCAGGAGGCGACGCGATCGGCGCTGCGTCCATTGATGCTTGGAAAGCCCGGCTGGGGCCGGGCTCTCCATCCGACTCGGAAACGGAGCATCAGCGTATGCGCCGCTCCGCTTCCCGTAGAGATGCCCGTCTCGAAGAAAAGCCTTGCCAAGGCTTGCGGGGCAAGCATCCGACGTATGCGACGTGCAGGCGAGCCTCATGTACAGTGCGCGCACGCGGCGTCGCGGTCAAGTTCGGGCATCATCACCCCCCTTTTCGAGCTAGGGCAGCCATGAGACGCGGGATCGATGCGACGCCCGCGCTAGACGCTGATCTCCTTGCGGTCGGCGCCCCCGGTGATCTCGACCTTGCGGGGCTTGGCCTTTTCCGCGATGGGGATCTTCAGGGTCAGCACACCGGAGGTGTAGTCGGCGCTGAGGTGGTCAGAGTCCAGCGTGTCGCCAAGGAACAGTTGGCGGCTGAATACGCCGTAGAGGCGTTCGTTGACCACCCGCTCGGCACCGTCGTCGACCGGAGGCTTGCGCTCGGCGTGGACAGTGAGCACGTTCTGCTCGACGGTGAGATCGATGGAGTCTGCCGGGACGCCGGGTAGGTCGAGTTGGACCACGAAGGTGTCGTCCTCACGGTAGGCCTCCATCGGCATCGCTGTGGGACGGGCCCGAGTACCGAGCATGGCCTCGGTGAGACGATCGAAGTCCCGGAACGGATCGGTACGCATCAGCATGGTTCTTCCTTCCTCATTCGATGGGTCTGGGACGCACCTGGGTTTGGCCGGTGCACCTCAGACACTCTGCTTGATACATCAGTATTTTCTCTCGCGATCGGGAAATGTCAAGAGCCAAACCGAAGTAGTTCGGTGCAGGAGTTCCCAGCCACCAAGGGTCATGTTCTGGGCGGTCGCCACGGAAGTTCAGCCTGTACAAATCGCTGGGGCTGGGTGAACGCAACATCATCGGACTCGTCATCGTCGAAGCCGTCGTACGAGCACTCGTGGCAGCCATCCTGCTTGGCGCATCGCGCCGTCGGTCGCTGACCGGGGCGGGCTCCCCGCGCTCGACGCTTGTGGCGGTCACATCGATCCGTCCGCTTACTATCACTGGCACTTCGGTGCCGAGTCGATCCAGACGAACTTTGACGAGGCTGGGGCCGACGTCACCTGTGGAGTCGAGCAGGATCCCGAGTCTCTCGTTGCTCTCGCATACGACGGGTACGCAATCTATGGGCCCGAGGAGGATCGTGCCATCCCGGCTGATCTCGATGAGTGCTCGGGTCACGTGTCCGCAACCGACGAGTTCGGTGAGAGCTACCACTATCACCTGACCTACGACTCGCCGAACCTGCCGCTGTGTCACTCGTCGCGTTCGCGGTACTTGGTTCGCCCGTGGCGTCGGCGCACGACACCGGAGACGGCATCGCGATCGAGGTCAACGACCGCCGGACAGTCGTGACCGCCACGGTCCCGTTCGCTGAACTCGGCTACGAAGACACCTCCGGTGATTCCCTGATCGACGCAACCGAACTCGCCGACCAGGAGACGCAGGTCGCCCCAACTCTCGTGGCGACCGTCCGCGACCGAGTGGACCTGAGCTTGGACGGTGAGGACGCCGTGATCATCGGCGCAGGCGTGCCGTCGATCGCTGAGGACACCGACGACGCGGCCTCGGCGCAAGTGCTCCTGATGCTTGCCTCGGGCCCTCATGACGGCGACGTCGCCGAAGTGGACCTCACATGGAGATTCTCCTCATCGGTGAACGACGTGGTGTTGACCCACCCCGACGGTGTGGTCGCAGGTGCTCTCAGCGAGGCTGGCAACACCGAGTTCTTCCTCGATGGTTGGTCCAGCGCATTCTCGTTCTTCGGCCTCCAGATCGAACACATCCGATTCGGCCCGGACCACCTGCTCTTCCTGCTCGTGCTGACCCTGGCCGCCGCGGGACGTCGGTCACCCCCAGCACGACGTGGCGAACCGTGAAGCTCGTCACGGCCTTCACCATCGGCCACGCCGCGAGCCTCGTCCTCGCCTACTTCGACCTGATCTCCATTCCGGCCGGAATCGTGGAACCGGCGATCTCCATGTCAATCGTGGCCGCTGCCGTTCTCGCCATCCGCGGAAACGCCAGCGACGCACGAACGTGGATCGCTGCCGCCATCGGCCTGGTTCACGGACTTGGCTTCGCATCGAGCCTTTCGAGTCTCGGCGTGGCGACAGCGCAACGAGCAACAGCCCTCGCCGCGTTCAACCTTGGCATCGACGTCGCCCAGACGGCAGTGGTGCTCGCCGTGATCGGCGTCCTGTGGCTGGCGAGCAAGGCGCTCACCGACCGCATGTGGCTGGTCCGTGTCCCGGTCGCTGCTTTCGCTGCTGCGATCGGCATCGCCTGGACCATCTCACGACTCGCCAGCATTCAGCTGTGAGGGCGAAACGCGGGTCATGCGTGAACTGGTCACATGGCACACGGATCAGCGATGCGGCGAGCGTCAGGCGTCCCAGACACCGCTGAGCACGGGTCTCCGGTGCAGCGGGTGCCCTTCACAACCAGAGGACCGTGACGTCTCGAAAGGACACTCATGACTTCTGTACTGATGGTGCTCACCAGCCATGACGAACTCGGCGACACCGGCCGCTCGACCGGCTGGTACCTGCCCGAAGCCGCTCACCCGTAGCGGGTACTCACTGATGCCGGTTTCGACACCACGTTCGTGTCGCCTCAGGCTGGTCGGCCCGCAATGGACGGCGTCGACCTCGACGATCCGATCCCGCAGCACGCACCGTACGACGGTGCACCTTGTGTCTCTTTGCCAACGCCCTGATCGACAACTCCTCATCGCGGGCATCTCTTCGGATTAATTCGTACTGCTCCACTCTCGACATCTCCTTCATGGCCCAGCCCCTTCGCTCCTTCCGTGATCGCCTTAGCAGACGATCCGGACGCTACGGGCTGGAGGTCGAGGGTGGGGCCAAATCAGGCCAGGCGGATTCGAGGGAACGACACAACACCGATTGGTGTTGGAGGTCGTGATGGTACGTGCAGGTCGAAGGGGCCGATGCCCAAGTCCAGCGCGCTAGCAAAGCGTCGCGCCTACCCATCTCTGAGATCAGGCACAGCGTCCTGGGTCGCTGGGCAGACCACCTCTACCGAACCCAGCCCCACTCCACCCCATCCCGCTCAGGACCATCGTGGACATGGACCGGAACCGCCAACTCATGCACCCACTGCCAAGCCGAAGAGACCAGCCGCCTCGAATGGCGTCTGCCCTGGATCCTCACCTGCGACATACACCACTGCTATCTAGGGGCTCCCGACCAGCCGGCACCTAACCCGAACACCCACGTGCTCACTGCCTACATCCTGGATCTCAGCAAAGCAGGAACCGCTTCCCGAAAGACACTTGAAACCATCGAGATCTGGAGAGATGCCATCACCCTTGCCCATGCACTGGGACGCAGCCCCGCCCATGGACGCCAAGACCTCCAACCCGCGCACCATCGAGCACGCCTTCTCCACGCGCTGATCCCATTGACCATGGCTACCGACGCCGAGGAACGGGCAGGCACCCTCTATTCCTGGTGTGTCGACGCTGGCCTCACACGACCCACCAAAAGCACATCGCCCACACTGCACGGTCGTACGCTGAAGGACGCCATCGACTGTGCATCACCGCCCTGTGGTGGCAGCCCAGGAGGAGGCTTCAGCCAGCCAGCGACCGCGGTTGATACCTCGTTGACGCCGGCAGGTGCGGAACACCGTCCGTCCACGCCAGCCCCGCAGCCAACCCTGTGTAGGAGTCGACGCGTGCCCACTCGAAACACCCTGCCCGCACCGGACAATCGACGCACAAGGCAAGGACCTCGGCGGCGGCCTCCTCTGCAGACGCGATCTTCGTCGACGCAGCGTGTCTCGCTTCGGCCGCCTTCCACGTCCGGGGAACGCCGCCACAGTTATTCTCATCAAGGAGCGAGAACGCCAGCCCATGGATGCGACGCATTCGCTTCTGCTCAGCCCAAAGAGCCCTCGCCCTGCGATTTTTGGCCCGATCTGTCGTCATGCCGTTAGCTTGATGCGAGGTGGCTCAAAGCTCTTGAGACACGCCAATTGGAACGGTATTCGGAATACACGTGCGTTTGTTCCATCTAGCCTGCATCTCGACAACAACTGTCGAGAAGCAGCGCAGATTGAACACTTCCACGCTCAGCACTTTGAACAAACGGCCCGATTCTGCAGAAGTGTTCAAAGTAGGTGGGTGCATGTGGGGGGAACCGGCAGACGTCCTCTATCCCTGATGTCGACGCCAGTGGCCCGGCACGTCCCACCGTGTGCAGTTATGCACTCACTGCGCAGCCGGACGATCAAGGATGTCGTCGACTGCATCACCGCGCGCGTGATGCCAGGCCGGGCAAACGTCTTCTGTTTGTAAGCCCAATTTCGAAGCACCTAGATCCTTCC
>CBDTZB010000222.1:0-4977 GCA_965364795.1 uncultured Nocardioides sp. | reverse complement strand
GACCCCCAGGAGCCGACGTACTCGACGAAGAGCCACTCGGTCTCCGTCGGCGCTGTGCCTGCCAGGATTTCGCCGTCGGCATCGCTGGATCGGGCGCAGCGAAAGGCGCTGGGCGAGTCCGCGGGCTGGGTCACGGCTCTATTCGACCAGACGAGGACTTCGAGCGGTGAGCCAGACGCTGGCGCCGAGGTGGTAGCCGACATAACCAAGCGATGCGACCACCAGCAGCAGGGAAGGCTCCGGGAGCGTGGCGACGATGGCGACGTAGGCGGCCACCCAGAGCCCGGACAGGAGGAGCGTCGCCTGTTGGAGCGACTCGGTGCGGCTGGGGTAGATGTAATGGATCGGCACGAAGACCCCGATCGCGCAGACCGCCAAGACGACAGTCACCGCAGCCGGTCCGAAGTCGAGCGCCACGACGTAGAAGGCGACCACGTTCCAGTAACTGGGGAAGCCGAGGAAGAAGTGCTCCCCACCGACGGTGGGTTTGGCGTCGGCGCGGCAGAACTGGACGCAGGAGGCCAACATCGGGACCGAGGCGATCACTGCGCCCCAGGTTCCGCCGGGCAGGTAGCCGTTGGCCCACAGCAGCGTCATCGGCGCCAGCACGTAGGTCATGTAGTCGACGATGTTGTCCAGCAACGCCCCGTCGAACTCGGGCATCACCTCCTTGACCCGGAAGCGCCGCGCCAGGGTTCCGTCGGTGCCGTCTACGAACATGGCCGCCAGCAGCACCCAGAGGAACGCCTCGATCCGCCCTTGGTAGGCCAGGTGCACCAACACCAGTGCCAGCACACTGCCTGAGGCGGTGTAGGCGTGGATCGCTCCCGCGGTGACGCGTTCGGCGGTGGTCGCGGTCCGGTGTGAGGTCACCGGGTCATCCTTGCAGCCTTCACAGGCTGGGGCGGCCCGCGATCCAGGTCTGGGTCACGAGCGGGACGCCGGGTCGGTAGGCCAGGTGGGCATGGGTTGGGGCGTCCAGAACGATCAGGTCGGCCCGCTTGCCGGGGATGAGGCGTCCGATGTCGTGCCGATCGAGGGCTGCGGCTCCGGTGGCTGTGGCGGCGTACACCGCTTCGGCGGGGGTCATCCCCATCTCGCGAACGGCTAGGGCGATACAGAAGGGGACACTGCTGGTGAAGCAGGAGCCGGGGTTGCAGTCGGAGGCCAGCGCGACGCTGACACCGGCGTCGAGCAGGGCGCGGGCGTCCGGGTAGGGCTGGCGGGTCGAGAACTCCACCCCGGGCAGGAGAGTGGCGATGGTGCCGCTGTCGCGTAGGGCGTCGACGTCAGCTGGACTCAGGTGGGTGCAGTGGTCGACCGCGGTGAGTCCTAGCTCGGCGGCAAGTCGTACGCCAGGACCGTAGGTGAGTTGGTTCGCGTGTAGGCGGGGTCGCAGTCCTGCAGCCTGGCCAGCGGTCAGGATCGTGCGTGCCTGGTCGGCGTCGAAGGCTCCCTCCTCGCAGAAGGCGTCGATCCACCTCGCGTGCGGTGCGGCAGCCTCGAGCATGGGGCCGGTGACGAGGTCGACG
The DNA here is from genome assembly GCA_965364795.1 of uncultured Nocardioides sp. Lineage (GTDB taxonomy): Bacteria > Actinomycetota > Actinomycetes > Propionibacteriales > Nocardioidaceae > Nocardioides. The sequence goes on along the minus strand of CBDTZB010000222.1, from coordinate 3,445 downwards.
TACTCGCCCGGATCCGAGCCAGCGGGCACGACGTGAGCGCCGAGGTAGGTCGTCTCCTCGGTGAACTGGCGCGCGACAGCGAGGCTGCGCGCCTCGTCGTGGACCGTCAGCCCGTAGCCGCTCTTGATCTCGACGGTCGTGGTTCCCTGGGCCCGCATCTCCTTCATCAGGTGGGCGACATTGGCGCTGAGTTGCTCGTCGGTGGCGGCCCTGGTCGCGGCCACCGTGGTGCGGATCCCACCAGCGGCGTACTTCTGCCCGGCCATCCGGGCGGTGAACTCCTCCGCCCGATGCCCGGCGAAGACCAGGTGGGAGTGGGAATCGACGAAGCCGGGGAGCACGGTGCGGCCTCCGAGGTCGACGCGTACGTCGGCGTCGGGCGCCTCCGCCGCCGGCCCGATCCAGGCGACCTGGCTTCCCTCGACGACGACGGCGGCGTTCTCGATGAGGCCGAGGAGGTCGGTGGCTTCGGGGTCGTTGGTGACGAGTTCCGCGATGTTGGTCAACAGGGTGGTCATCGGGTTGCTCATGGGTGGATCCTCGCGATCGCTGTGTGAAGGTCGCGCCCGATCTCGGCCGTGTCCGGCTGCCGATGGACGGCGTGGCCGTCGATGAGGACGTGGGTGACGTCGGCGGCGGAGGCCGCGAAGACGGCTGTGTGATCGTCACCCCCGGTGCCCGCGGTGCGGGGGCTGTGGAGGTCCAGGGTGACGAGGTCGGCACGCTGGCCGACGGCGATCTGGCCGGCGTCGGGGAAGCCGAGGCTGGAGTGGCCGGTGGTCGTGGCGGCTTCGATCAGGTCGGCTGCGGTCCAGTTCCCTCGGGTCCCGGAGGCGAGCCGCTCGTTGAGCTCAACGGCCCGCATCTCCTCAAAGAGATCGATCACGGCGTGGCTGTCCGAACCCAGGGTGAGGCGGGCGCCCGCGGCACGCAGGCGGGTGCTGGGGCCGATGCCGTCGGCGAGGTCGCGTTCGGTGGTGGGGCAGAAGCCGACGTGGCTGCGTGCTCCTCCCAGGAGCACGATGTCGGTCTCGGTGAGGTGGGTGGCGTGAACGGCGGTGAAGTTCTCGGTCAGCACGCCTGCGTCGGCGAGGAGTTGGCTCGGGGTGCGCCCGGTCGCGGCCAGGCAGGCGTCGTTCTCGGCGGGTTGCTCGCTGACGTGCGCGTGGACGATCCCCGGGGTGGGGATCCAGTTCTCCAGGGGCACCGCACGGACCGAGTGGATGGCTTCGCCGATCACGACGCCGGGGTCATCCGATCCGGATCGTAGGTCCTCGACCCGGGTGCGCCAGGTGTCCAGATCGCCGTCGGAGTAGCGACGCTGCACCCCCTCCACGGGGGAACCAAAACCGCTGGCGAGGTAGCACGTGTCCAGCAGGGCGATCCGCAGACCCACGTCCCGAGCGGCCGCGATCATGGCGTGCCCCATCGCGTTCGGGTCGTCGTACGGCGTGCCGTCGGGTTGGTGGTGCAGGTAGTGGAACTCCCCCACCGTGGTGATCCCAGCCGCCACCATCTCCCGGAACGTGGCCCGGGCCAGGGTGTAGTAGGTGTCGGGGTCGAGCCGTTCCGCGACGGCGTACATCTGCTCCCGCCAGGTCCAGAACGACCCCGTCCCCCGTTGGGTTCGCCCCCGCAGCGCCCGGTGGAACGCGTGGCTGTGGGTGTTGGCCAGGCCTGGGAGCGTCAGGCCGGCCAGGGGAGTTTCACCGGCCGGCCGGTGAAACTCATGCTTGGCCGAAGAAACTTTCTCGTCCAAGCGTGAGTTTCTTCGGCCAACCTCCACCGACGCGAACCGACCATCCACGATCTCCACCCGTACGTCGTCCCGTACAGCACCGTTCACCCACGCCTTCTCGAGCACGTACGCCGTCCGCTCACCACTCATCGGAGCATCCGTTCGAGGGTGTCGGCCAAAGCGGTGACGCCCGTGAGGCAGTCCGCCATCTCGGCCGTTTCGGCCGGGGAGTGCGAAACCCCTGTGGGGTTGCGGACGAAGAGCATCGACGTGGGCACCCCAGCGGCCGACAGCACTCCGGCGTCGTGCCCGGCCTGGGTCGCGATGATCGGCCAATCCCCCTCAGGGTGGTCGGCCGCGATGCGCGCCGCCAGCTCCGGCGAGAACCCCACCTCGCCGGAGACCGACTCGGCGGTGACCGTCACCTGAGTCCCGTCCCGGCCGGCGCGGTCAACGGCCTGCCGTTTGATGCCGGCGACCAAGTCCGTCAGCGCCGAGTCGGAGACCGCGCGAGCGTCGAGCCAGGCGGTGACTCGGGAGGCGACGGCGTTGGTCGAGTTGGGGCTGACATCGAGGCGACCGAAGGTGGCGCGAGCATCGGCCAGCCGGGCCTGCTTCGCGGCGGCCAGCGCCGTCATCGCATAGGTCAGCATCGGATCGGCCCGGTCCTGCATCCGGGTCGAGCCCGCGTGGTTGGCCTCGCCGGTGACGTCGAAGCGGTAACGCCCGTGTGGCCAAATCCCGGACGCGACCCCGATTGCGGCTTCGCGATGGATCAGGTCCCGGCCCTGCTCGACGTGCAGTTCGACGAAACAGTCAAGACCGCTCAGGTCCCACCGCAGGTCGCCGCCCAGGCCACCACCCAAGTCACTGTCCGGAAGCGCCTCGGCCACTGCGTCGGCGAACCAAATCCCATCCCTGTCCCGCAACTTCGCGGCCTGCTCCCACGACGTGGAGCCCGCCGCCAGTCGGGAGCCGAGGCACGCCAGCCCGAACCGTGACCCCTCCTCCTCAACGAAGACCGCCACCCCAAGAGGTCGCTCCGGCACGAAGCCACGAGTGCGCAACTCGTCGATCGCCGCCAGGGAGGAGACGACACCGAGCGGGCCGTCGTACGCCCCACCATCGAGCACCGAGTCCAGATGGGACCCCGTCAGCACCCCCCGCGGAGATAGTCCCTGACGTTTGTGCGACGACACGCCGGCGGACGTCGCACAAGCGTCAGGGACTATCGCGGCGGGAGGGTCCCACCACGCCACCAGGTTCCCGATCGGATCACGCTCGACGCGCAACCCGCGCGAGCCCGCCTGCTCCACGAACCACGCCCGGGCCTCGGTCTCCGCGGCGAGGAACGGCTGCCGGAAGTAGCCGCCCGACGCAGACGAACGCCCCACGGGCAGCAGGTCGGCCCACATCCGCTCGAAGTCGTCAACCACGCGAAACCCCTGTATCCCGACGTTGGCCGTGAGCGATCCGCCAGGCCTCGAACGCCTCGCGACTGGTTTTAGTGGGTTGATAACCGAAAACCCGTTTCAACCGATCGTTCGCCAGCACTGGCCGGAACTCCAGGAAGCGCGTCTGCTCCGGGCCGTACGCCGTGAGCCCGAGTCGCTTGCCGACCGCGAGCCCAGCGCGCAACACCGGTTCGGGGATCGTCAGCACCGGCTTGCCCAACAACCCGGCGATCTCGTCGATCGTCAACGCCCC
>CBDTZB010000221.1:0-4997 GCA_965364795.1 uncultured Nocardioides sp. | reverse complement strand
GATGATGTCGGCTTGGGCGACGGCGAGCTCCAACACCTCGCGTCCCCGCTCGGTCGACAGATCGAGGTTCATCACCCGCTTGCCCACGTTGGCGCCGTGGTACACGGGTGACCACTCCCACAGTGGAGGCCGGCGCAGCCCCGAGGCCCGCGCGCTGGTCGCAGCCACGAACGCTTCGAGCATGGCCGGGCGCGTGTCGACGCCAGTGATCAGCCTGGCCGCCTGTCGCAGCCCAGCGCTCGAGGCGCCGGCGCCGCAGCCCACATCCAGCACCGTCCCTCGCCGCGGCAGCGCCTCGAGAGCCGCGACGCTGGCCGCCGTGGGCCCATCCGGGCGGTTGCGACGGGTCACCGCAAGATCCGCCGGCGAGAGCGCCCACGGGTCCTCGGTCGCCGCAGCCAGGATCGCGTCTGGCCACGCCCAGCGCGCCAGGGCAGCTTCCCACCGATCGGCTGCCCCCATCAGGACAACAGCGTGCTGGCGTCCAGCGGGAAAAGGCGCGAGTCCTCCAACGCAGCGGTCCGGTGGCCGGCGCCCGCGAGGTAGGCAGGGTCCGACGCGAACGACAGGAAGGCTTGCGTGCTCGGGTACCGGACCAACAGCACCAGGTCCCAGCGCTCGTCCATCGGACCGATGACCGGGGATGCGCCTTCGCCGGCGTAAACGACCGTCCCACCCGCCGCCTCAATGAACGGCGCCGTGTGCTCGGCGTAGCGCCGGTACGCGTCTGCTCCGCTGATCGGGCTCTCCGGCGCCAACTGCGGCGACCGTGAGTAGTCCGCGACGTCGCGAAGTCGAAGCAGGTTCAGCATCGTCACGGGACCGGCGAGGCCGCGCTGCATGAAGGCCGTACCGCCTTCCTGGGTCGGCTCGATGTGTCCGGACAAGGCGTGTTCCTCAGCATGGTCGATGACGGACGCTAGCCCGCGACCCAGCCGGCCAGCCTCGCCGCGATCCCCAAGCTGCGCGACCTGTACGGGCTGGCGCTGACTGCTGACGACAGCCACACTCGCCCGCACCTCGACTGAAGCCGCCGCGTCCGAAGGCCTCCTGTGACCGACCTCCGCCCCGGATCTGACCCAACCGACGTCGTGATCGTGGGTGCCGGGATCGCAGGGCTCGCGGCTGCCCGCGCCTTGGTTGCGGCCGGTCGCACCGTCGCGGTGCTCGAGGCTCGCGACCGCGTCGGTGGCCGACTGCGCTCGATGGAGGTCGACGGCGCCATCCTCGACCTCGGCGCCACCTGGTTCTGGCCCGGTGAGCAGCGCATCGACGCGTTGCTGGCTGCGATGGGAAGCCAGTCACACCCGCAGCACGTCCACGGCGACGCGCTGTATCACTCCCCCGACGGCACCCAACGGCTGCAGGGCAACCCGGTCGAGGTTGACTGTGGCCGGTTCAGCGCCGGTGGCCAACGGCTGGCAGAGGCCGTGGCGGAGACCTTGCCCACCGGCACCGTCCGGCTATCCACCCCGGTCGAGGCGATCGAGAGCTACGCCACGCAACTGCGCGTCACGGCCAGGGGCACCGCGTTGCGGGCGGGCCACGTCGTCCTCGCCCTGCCGCCGGCTCTGGCGGTCCACCACCTCCAGTTCTCGCCGCGGCTGTCCACGCAGCTGCACGACCTCGCCCGCAGCACGCCCGTTTGGATGGGCGCTGCGGTGAAGGCCGTCGCACGGTTCGAGCGCCCGTTCTGGCGCGACGTCGGCCTCGCCGGCGCCGGCATCAGCCACGTAGGACCACTGCGCGAGCTGCATGACATGAGCGGCCCCGATGGCTCCCCCGCGGCGCTGTTCGGCTTCGCATCCCCACCACCGGGCGCACCCGCCCCGACCGAGGATGCGGTCCGTGCCCAGCTGCGTGCGATGTTCGGTGCCGCGGCCCCCGCACCTCTGTCCGTGCATGTGCACGACTGGCGCGACGAGCAGTGGACCTCGCCACCGGAGGTGGGGCTGCTCGGGGCGTACGAAACCTTCGGGCACCCCGCCTACCAGTCACCGGCGATGGATGGCCGCCTGCACTGGGCCTCGACCGAGGCAGCGCCAGACCACGCGGGCCATGTCGAGGGCGCGCTGTCGGCCGCCGCGCGGGCGGTGGCCGCCATCCTCGACAGCTGACCGACACCTTGCGCGACCTAACGACAGTGCCCACAGGTTGAATCGAGCTGGCGTCCGCCATCGAGACCTCCGTATCGAGGCTGCAGCCGAAGTCGATGGCTACGACCCGGCCCGAGCGAGTCGAGCGACCGCCACGGATCCAAGCGCCAGGGCCGATGTTGCGGCGAGACCGGGCCCGGCCAGAACGGAGCGCGAGTCATTCTTGACGCAATCTTTATGATTGCGAGGCAGAGGACTTGACCCTGCGCAGGGACGGTGACGTCCGCTCGGCAAGCCCGAGTTCGTCACCATCGGAGTTCTTCGTGATTGCCCGCCTCGTTCGTAGCCGTTTGGCCATCGTGGCATCCCTTGCCGTTCTTGGCACGTCGTGCACGGGCGGCAACTCGGACGCTGACTCGACGGACCCAGACGTCGTTGGCGGCCTCTCACCTATCGGGGCAGAGAACGAGACGGCTGCCCAGGCGGAGATCCGGGCCTCACTCGCCGGCATGGTCGAGAGCCTTTACCTCCCGGGCACCCCCAACGGGCAGGTCGTTGAGGTCGACTTGATCGCAGCCGAGACGACGATTGACTTGGTGCCTGACGCACCCACGAAGGTGTGGGCGTACAACGGCAGCGTTCCAGGGCCCCAGATCGACGTGCCGCTGGGCGACACGGTTCGCCTGACCCTCCAGAATGATCTGGCGTCCCCGACCAGCATCCACTGGCATGGGATCCGGGTCCCCGAGGACATGGATGGTGTTCCAGGTCTGAGCCAAGCGGCTGTCGCGCCGGGCGAGTCCTTCACGTACTCCTTCACGCCCCCGGATCGCGGGACCTACTGGTATCACTCACACACGCTCGGCAGCGAGCAGCTCGACCGCGGCCTGTACGGCGCGATCGTGGTCGCGGATCCAGCGGAGGCCGACCTGTTCGACGTCGATGTCGTGTGGACCATCGATGACTGGTTGCTGGGCGACGAGGGCCAGATCGTGGAAGGGTTCTTCGACAACCATGTCGCGATGCATCACGGTCGGCGAGGCGAGTTGCTGACCGCCAACGGCGACCCGGAGAACACCCTGCGCGTGCCACCCGGGGCGCGGGTACGCCTGCGCCTGATTAACGCATCCAACGGCCGCTGGTACGACCCCGACTTCGAGGGCCTCGCGGCGAGCGTGATCGCCGTGGATGGTCAGCTCACGAGCGCTCCGGTCGCGCTCGAGGACGTGACGTTGGCTCCCGGCAGTCGGCTCGATGTCGTGTTCGACGCACCCCTGACGCCCGGTGTCCATCGGGTCGTCGACGCCGCCGCCGGCCCGCCGGTCACGATTGCCACCGTGGTCGTCGAGGGCGACGCCGCGAGCGCCCGTGGCGTGCCGTTCGAGCATGCCGGGGTCGTCCCCAACTGGGCCGACGCCGAGTTGTTGGCAACCGATCTCGAGCTCCGCTTCGAGCTTGGCATCGATGACGACCTGTTCTCGCGGTTCCGAGTCAACGGACGTTCCTACCCTGATGTGGAGCCGGTCCAGCTGGTGCAGGGCCGCTTCACCAAGATCCGTATGGTCAACCGGACGGGGCTCCTGCACCCGATCCATCTCCACGGTCAGTTCTTCAAGGTCCTGTCACGTGGCGGCGTCCCGGTCGACGAACCCTTCTTCCGCGAAACCGTCCTCATGGAGTCGGAGGAAGTGATCGAGATCGGGATCGTTCCGTCCGACACCGGCCAATGGCTGCTGCACTGCCACATCCAGGAGCACGCTGATGCTGGCATGGCAACGGTCGCGATCGTCAGGCCTGCGGGAGCGCCACTTCCGGCGCTTCGTGACCTGCGCGCCGAGCACATCACGGCACCGCTGACCGAACCCGAAGGCGACACGAGCGGTGAGATGCAGCAGCTGCCGTGAGCGCTGTCGTGACTGTGGTGTGGTCGGCCTCGCGCCGCCGACGCAGCGTGAAAACTGACGGAAACCTGACCGGGTGTAGACCGGGGTGCGAAGGCTTGAGGCGATACTTGCGCGTGATGGCGAAAGGGAGGCCGAGATGATGTGGGTCGGTGATTGGTGGGCCCATTGGCTCTGGATGGTGCTGTTCTGGGTCATCCTAATCGCGCTCATCGCATGGGCAGTCGTTCGGCTCGCGCCGAACGGTCGGCCTCGCGACCCGGATGACGACGAGCAGCGGCAGCGAGCGCTCGATGGCTGATGTGAACCGAGGCATCGAACCGGTCCGGGTCGTCGTCGTCGATGACGAGCGGCCGTTGGTCCAGCTCATCACGGGATACCTCGAGCGCGAGGGCTACACCGTGTCTCCGGCCTACGACGGGCTGGAGGCTTTGGACGTGATCGAACAGGCAGACCCGGACGTGATCGTGCTCGACCTGATGCTGCCGGGGCTCGATGGGCTTGAGGTGGCGCGACGCGTGCGGGCCACCAGCGACGCCTACATCCTGATGCTGACTGCCAAGACGGACGAGCTCGACCGCATCGTGGGGCTTCAGGTCGGCGCTGACGACTATCTGACCAAGCCGTTCTCCCCCCGTGAGCTGGTCGCCCGCATCCAGGCGATGCTCCGACGACCGCGCGTCGACCGGGACCAGCCTGCCCCCGGCGTGCGACGCTTCGGTGACCTTGGGATCGACGCGCAGGCTCGCGAGGTCACGCTCGATGGCGAGACGATCGCGTTGACCAAGCTCGAGTTCGATCTGCTCGACACCCTCTCGGCCGAACCTCGGGTCGTGTTCACCCGCGGACAGCTGCTGGACCGAGTGTGGGGTGCAGCCACGTTCCGCGATGAGCACGTCGTTGCGGTCCACATCGCGAACTTGCGACGCAAGCTTGACGACGATCCGAACGCTGCCGGGTTCATCCGCACCGTGCGAGGGGTTGGCTACCGGATGGGTGA
>CBDTZB010000220.1:0-5011 GCA_965364795.1 uncultured Nocardioides sp. | reverse complement strand
CCTGGTCCGGGACACGTCGGTCCGGCGACACGTGGGCCGGGAAACACGCGGCGGCCACGGCGGAGGCCATGCGCGCCGCTGGCTACCGCGTCCACGGGGACCTCGCGAATCTCCTCGAGGAGTCGACCGAGGGCGTGGCGAGCCCCACCGAAGCGGGCGTTCTGGACCTTCTGATCGGCTTGCTGCTCGACGTCCACGTGGTCGATGGGAGAGTGGCCCGGTGAGCTCCAAGGTCCTCCTCCACGTCGGCACTCCGAAGACCGGGACGTCTTTCCTCCAAGAGGTGCTCTTCCGCAGCCAGGACGAACTAGCGACCCACGGCATCCTCTACCCCGCCGACCGGTTCGACGCCCATTTCCTGGCCGCCCTGGACCTGATGAAGATGCCCTGGGGCGGGCTGCAGAGTGAGGCCGTTGGCGCCTGGGATCGGCTCGCCGAACAGGTCCGCGCCCACGAGGGCACCGCGATCATCAGCCACGAGATCCTGGCCACCGCCTCGCGCTCCCAGGTCGCCCGGGCGATGGAGTCGCTGGGAAGCCCCGACACCGAGATCCACGTGATCCTCTCGGTGCGCGACCTCGTGCGACAGATCCCCGCCGAGTGGCAGGAGAACGTCAAACACCGCAGTGGCGTCAGCTACGCCCGCTTCCTCAAGCGGATCATGAACCCGTCGCGCTCGAGCCGGGTCGGCTCCTGGTTCTGGGGAGTCCAGGAGATCCCGGACATCGCGAACCGATGGGGCCACGACCTGCCCCCCGAGCGGGTCCACCTTGTCACCGTGCCGCCACCCGGCGGCGCGCCTGACCTGTTGTGGCACCGGTTCGTCGAGGCCTTCGGGCTCGACGGGATCAACCTTGACCTGGAGGCCGACCGAGCCAACCCGTCGCTGGGCGTCCCCGAGACCGCGCTGGTACGCCGCATCAACCGCTCCGCCAACCGCGCCCTCCCGCCCGAGCACTACCGCCCCCTGGTCCGAGAACTGCTCGCTCACCAGACTCTGTCGCAGCGGACCGACACTCCTCGACTGGCGTTGCCGCCCGACGTACGCCCGTGGGTGCTGGAGGTGGAAACCTCCTACGTCGAGGAGATCAAGCAGCGCGGCTATCACGTGATCGGCGACGTCGACGACCTCATCGGCGGCACGGGGGAGGCTCCCGCGGCGTGGGACGACCCTGACAAGCCCAAACAGCGTCAGGTGGCCGATGCCGCTGTGGACGCCATCCGTGCGCTGTTGCTGGAGAACGCCCGGATGCGGGAGGTCGAGGCCGACCTCCACCGCGAACTCCACGAAACGCGTGAGGCGTTGCACCGGTCCTACATCCGTCCCACGTATCGACTACGCGAGAAGATCGTGGGCCGTCTTCAAACCGGCCGAGCGGGGCGTGGCGCGCTGAAGGTCTATCGGGTGCTGCGCGGCAGGAACTCCCTGTCGACGTAGCGGCCGATCCGCCAGGTCGAGTAGCCGTCCGCGCCCATGCCGACCACGCCGCCGACGATGGGGACGCGTCGCCCGATCGTGATGGCGATCCGGCGACCAGCGACCTTGGAGATCAGGTCGGAGGCGACCTCCGCGGAGATGATCGCGTCCAGGTCGGGGTCGTGCAGCGGGGCGGTGGCCAACGCCATCGGCGGGGCAGGGAGCTTGCGCTTCTTGACCAGGTGGTCCACGCCGCCCTCGCCGAGCATGCTGACCAGGATGGCGTTGCGGACCCGCGGGTCGTCGAGCTCGTAGCCGCGTAGGTGCACGATGCCGGCGACCATCCGGGCCTGCAGGACCGCGAGGCCGGTGACGTTGGTGGGGATGGTCAACGCAGCCGTCATCAGCCCACCGATGTTGGTGATGAACCCCTGGGCGCCCGCGTAGCGGACGTGATTCTCGATGACCTCGTGAACGGCCTTGCTGACGTCACCCTTCTGCTCGTCCAGCTGCTTCTCGGCAGCGGCGGCAGCGCCCGGCAGCGGACCGACGCCGACGATGGCGCGGTGCAGGGACTCACGAACGAACGACGTGGTCAGCCCGGGGGCCATTTCGGTCACCTTCGGAGCGATCCGCCGACTCGCACTACTCATCACACCCATGGCTCGATCTTAAGGGCTGGATCGTCGAAACCCTGCGCCGATGAGGTGTGAGGAGCGTCAATGAACAGGGTCGACCCAGGTAGCCCGAAGAGCCCTTCCCGGAGGTGGGACAGTGTCCCTGTGAACGCCCGTCGTCCGATTGAGCCACCACCGACCCGGTGGCTGTTCGGTGACCACGGCGAGTGGGACCGCGAGGACGACCTGGTGGCCATGGGGGCGGATCTGGAGCCCGGGACCCTGCTGGCGGCCTACCGGTTGGGGCTCTTCCCGATGCCCAGCGGTGGGCCCGAGGACCCGATGGGGTGGTTCAGTCCCGTCCACCGCGGGGTGCTGCCGCTCGATGCGCTGAAGGTCTCGCGTTCTATGCGGCGCTCCGCGCGCGAGATGGAGATCCGCGTCGACACCGACTTCGCCCAGGTGATCGACGCCTGCGCCAACCCCGAACGCTCGGGGGGCTGGATCGACTCGGCCATCCGGGCGGCGTACCTGCGCCTGCACGAGTTGGGGTGGGCGCATTCCGTGGAGGCCTGGCGCGACGGCGAGATGGTCGGCGGCCTGTACGGCGTCGCGGTGGGTGGGCTGTTCGCCGGCGAGTCGATGTTCCATCGTGTCAGCGACGCCTCGAAGGTGGCGTTGATGGGACTAGTGGACGTGATGCTCGACGGTCAGGACGTCGATCGGGAGCCGCGGCTGATCGATGTGCAGTGGGAGACACCGCACCTGGCCAGCCTCGGTGTGGTCGCCTGGCCGCGGCCGACGTACCTCCGAACGCTTCCTTATCTGATCGCGGCCAGGGGTCCACGATGGGAGGCACCGTTGCGGGTGCCGCGCGGATCTGACTGAATGTGAGGTCTCCGGGGTGTGTTGCCCCGTCCGAAACCCATGAGGAGTCGACATGTTGAAGCCTGCTCTGTCCATCGCTGGCCTGGTTCTGGCCGCCAGCTCGCTGACGGCGTGTGGTGACGGCGGTTCGCCGGACGACGCTTCCACCAAGGACTTCTGCGCCGGTTTCTCCGGGCTCGACGACGCCATGAGCGAGTTCGATCCCACCGGCAAGCCCGAGGAAGCCATCAAGCTCCTCCAGACCGAGGTCCAGAAGATCGTCGACACCGGCACCCCCAAGGACATCTCCGACGACGCTCGCGATGGCTTCGAGGTCACCACCCAGACCATCCTCGACCTCGACGCCGACAGCTCCCTGGAGGAGTTGGGCAAGCTCGACGAGAAGATCAGCGATGACGAGAAGGACCAGGCCGACGCCTTCCAGGACTACCTTTCCGAAACGTGCGAGGACTGATGCGCGCCCGTCGGGCCTTCCGCGCTGGCGCCGCCGTGGCCGCGCTGTCCGTCGTCCTGGGTGCCTGTGGAGGCGGGGGAGCGTCCGGTGCCCCCGATGACGCCAAAGAGGCCGACTTCTGCGAGTCCTACAACAGCCTGATCAACGAGATCCTGGCCGACGTCGACGGCGAAGCCGACGACAAGGAGCAGGCCAAGACGATCGTGGCCGGCCTGAAGAAGTGGGCCGAGACGATGCAGGAGACCGGCACCCCCAAGGGCATCTCGGACGACGCCCGCGAGGGCTTCGAGTTGTCGATGGAGTCCATCGAGGACCTCGACGACGACGCCTCCCAGGAGGACTTCGAGTCCCTCGGCGACGACTTCTCCGAGGATGAGACGAAGTTGGGCGAGGAGTTCAGTGCCTACGCCACCGAAACCTGCGGCGGCCCCCTTGACGGAATCGATCTCCCCGCCCCCGAATAACCACGAAGTTCGCCTGTTGGGGACGCGAAGTTCGCCTGTTGGGGACGCGAAGTTCGCCTGTTGGGGCTTGACCGTGCCCGGATATCCTCAGCCGTCGATGCCAATTGGCTCCCTACGGGGGTCACCGGCCACTATCGACGTATGACGATGTCTGGGCGCGGCCCCCACGTAACCATTGGAGTGCTCGCATGAAGCAAACCGTCGAGCACACCGCCTCGGAGGACGCCGCCGTCCTGCAGCGGCTCTCCACGCTGGACCGTTTCCTGCCGGTGTGGATCCTCGCCGCCATGGTCGTGGGGATTCTCCTGGGCCGCGGCGTACCGGGCCTGGGTGACGCGCTTGCCCGGGTCGAGGTGGCTTCGATCTCGCTGCCGATCGCCATCGGCCTGCTGGTGATGATGTACCCCGTCCTGGCCAAGGTGCGGTACGACGAGCTCGGTCACGTCACCGCCGACAAGCGCCTGCTCGGTGCGTCAATCTTCCTCAACTGGATCCTCGGCCCGGCGCTCATGTTCACGCTGGCTTGGCTGATGCTGCCCGACCTGCCGGAGTACCGCACCGGTCTGATCATCGTCGGCCTCGCCCGCTGCATCGCCATGGTCCTGATCTGGAACGACCTCGCCTGCGGTGACCGGGAAGCCGCCGCGATCCTGGTCGCGATCAACTCGGTCTTCCAGATCGTCGCCTTCGCCGGGCTCGGCTACTTCTACCTCGAACTGCTTCCCGGTTGGCTGGGACTGGGCGAGGGAGCGAACGAGGCTGGCCTCGAGGTCTCCACCTGGGAGATCGCCAAGTCGGTCCTGATCTTCCTCGGCATCCCGCTGATCGCCGGGTTCCTGACCCGCACGTTCGGGGAGAAGGCCAAGGGCCGCGAGTGGTACGAAGGCACGTTCCTGCCCCGCATTGGACCCACCGCCCTTTACGGGTTGCTGTTCACCATCGTCATCCTCTTCGCCCTCCAGGGCGACACCATCACTAGCCAGCCCCTCGACGTGGCCCGGATCGCGCTTCCCCTCCTGGCCTACTTCGCCCTGATGTGGTTCGGATCGTTCGCCCTCGGTGTCTTCCTCAAGATGACCTACGCGCGCACGACCACGCTCGCTTTCACCGCCGCCGGCAACAACTTCGAGCTCGCCATCGCGGTCGCCATCGGCGTCTTCGGGGTCACCTC
>CBDTZB010000219.1:0-5030 GCA_965364795.1 uncultured Nocardioides sp. | reverse complement strand
CCTTCAGTCGACGTAGGCCGCGAGCCAGCGCTCGATCTCGCTGTAGGCCACTCGACGAGGTTCAGCCCGGGAGAGCACGACGTCGTGCAACGCTCCCGGAACGGCGACATAAGTGACGTGCGGTCCCACAGCCGTCGCCCAGGCGCGGATGTGCGCGACGTCGAGCACGATGTCGTGAGAGAAAACCTCCTCGGTCATCTCCTGAGGCCGGACCGTGGCACCGGACGAGAGCACGAGAACGGGCGCGGATACGTTGAGTCCACGGTGCAACTCGGCGTGGCCCTGGCGAATGGCGCGCAGCCAACCGACTCGTAGGGGATAGGAGTCGAGGGGCTTCCAGTTCAGATCGAATTCCCACTCGCCCTCGTGGTCGCGGTGCAGACTCCGCCCGTAGAAGCCGTCGACGTCGCGGGGGATCTCCCGCATGGGTTGCCTCTGGCCCAACCGGTTGAGGACGGCGCCGGCTGGCGCTGATCGCATCCATTGGCTCCCGGGCAGGTCGAACCAGGGCGAATTGAGGACCAGTCCCTTGAGTTCGCTCGGCTGTCGCTCATTGGCCCAGAGCGGGACGGTCAGCCCCCCCGTTGAGTGGGCGGCCACAACGACCTGGCCGTGACTGTCCCGTTCGACGATGCGCTGCCAGACCGCATCCAGATCCGGGAAGTACTCGCGTAGGTCCGAGACATAGGTCGGCGTCTGGTGCGGACGGATGGATCGCCCATACTTCCGCAGATCCACGGCATAGAAGTCATAGCCCCGATCGAGCCACCACTGGGCGAATTCCGTGTGGAAGAAGTAGTCGGCGAACCCATGCACGAGGAGTACGGCACGGTCGGTGGGTTCTCCGCAAGGACGACTGACGAGCGTGGCGACGACTTCGCCCTCGTCGTCAGCAGGAAGAGCGATGGTTTCAGCGACCCAGGGTTCCCCCAAGACATCGGTGATGAGGTGGCCAATGTCGGGTCCGCCCTGAGACTCGTCCTCGTACGCCATGGCGAGAGTCTTTCAGGTCGTGGCTGGTCACCCAGTGTTGGCAGGGACCGGGAACTTCACCGTGACCGTGGTGCCAGTTCCGAGACGCGACACCACATCCACGCTGGCGTTGTGCTGCTGGACGATCGCGGAGACGATACTCAGTCCCAATCCGGTCCCTGGGATCGCTCGTTCGATCGCGTTCTGGGAACGATAGAAACTGCCGAACAGAAGGGGCTGATCCTCACTGGCGATGCCGATACCGGTATCGGCCACGCTGAGTTGCACAGAGTCGTCATCCACACCGACCATGACGGTGACCGAGCCCTGCTCGGTGAACTTCACCGCGTTGTCGACCAGGTTAATCACCAATCGCTGAAGTGCTTCTCGATCTCCTGGCAGCCACGCACCGCGGGCGGCGACATCAAAATCGATCTGCAGATGCTCCGGCGCTTTGAGAGCTGGCGGCTCGAACAGCTCTCGGACACCCTCGACCACGTCGCACAGATCGAGGAGTTCGTGACCACCGGGGTCTGCGTTGCGCTCGATCCGGCTGAGGGTGAGTAGCGAATCCACCATCTCCTCCAACCGTCGGGCATTGCGGCGGACGGTGCGCATCGCGGCGGCCTGATCCTCGGTGAGTGCGTCGAAGTCACCCTGCTCGAGGAGTTCGGAGTATCCGCAGATGCTTGCCAACGGAGTTCGAAGTTCGTGGCTCACTGTTGAGATGAGGTCCGCTTTGAGGCGATCGACATCCTGCAACCGGACCAGTGCGTCCTGTTCTCGCCGGAGGGCTAGCAGCGTCGCCTCATGTGCACGCAGTCGATCAGTGACGTCTTCTCCCACGCCGACATACCCCAGGAGCCGTCCCTCGGGGTCGAACACCTTCGTGGTGCTGAAAGAGAGTTCGACCGTTTCTCCGGAACGCTTGCGGAACGGGTGTGGCCGAGGGTCGGCGTTCTCTGACTGCTTGGCGATCACGCACTCGGGGTCTGGGCTGACGTCGAGTTCCTTCGCCTCCAGTTGCCAGTAGTCAGGGTGGTGCAGGAACTCCGGGCGCCGGCCCAGGACTTCCTGCGTGCTCCAGCCCAGGACGCGTTCGGCGCCCACGTTGAAATGCGTGATTCTGAGTTCGAGGTCAACGGCCATCAGCACCGTATGGGTAGCCGCGTTAAGGATCTCGGCAACCGTGGCCGAGGCAGTGTCGGCTCTGGCCGTCGTCGCGCGCAGCCGTTGGCGCTGCTCGGTAAGTTCCTGTTCTTGGCGCTGGATCTGGGCCAAGGCGGACTGCGGGTCGCCAGTCAAGAGGTGACCCAGATGCAGCGGGGTCGCCTGATACTGAGCCAGGGTCTCTCGCCTGAGAAGCAGGTAGAGCATCAGCGGCAGAGCGTAGAGCCCGGCCAGGGTCAGCTTGGCCTGAACCCCGGACACAATGAACGTCCCCAGCCCATCAACGGGGAAGAACGCCAGAACGGGGAACAGCACTCCGTCCAGAGTCAGGATCGCCACGAAGGCGAGCGGGTAGACACCCAGCATGCCGCGCGGACCGAGGTGCCGTTTAGCCACCTCGAGAATCGCCAGCAGCAACAACAACTCACCCACGATGAGGCTTCCGCCTGCCACTACGACCTGTATCGATTGATCGAACAACGCGGGATCAATGGCCAGAGGGTTGAAAACGGAGCCCTGAGTCAGGGCGTCTTGACTGATCGAGAAGATCGCGAACTTCAAGATAGTCACGGTGATGACGAGCGTCACGATCACCCGAACCGCCTGGAGGTCACGACCTTCGACGACGGTGACCAGCGTGGTGAAGATCAGCGCCCCGTAGCTGAGTTGTCCGGCCAGCAAGCTGACGTTGTCGGTGATCGGGAACGCGTAGACGGAACCGAGGATGCCGCCGAGGACCAGCACCGCAGCGATGTATGCGTACAGCAGGATGAAGCGGGTCGAGACGCGGGTCAACACGATGACCAGCGGGACAGCGGCATACACGGCCACGCTGGCGCCCACTAATACGGCTTCCACCTCTGGCGCCCCCGCCCGACCGGTTCGTGACTTGCTGTCACTCATTCCCGCTGTGCGACTACCAGCAATGAGCCTCTTCGCGATGTTACCGCGGGTTGGCGTTCCTAGACAGGGACCAGACAGGAGGTGGATGCGACCGCGGGTCGTCGACGTAATTAGTCATCATGGGGAGATGGACACCCACACCTACCCTGTCGGACTCCGACTCTCCGGCCTGCGAGTGGTGGTGGTGGGTGGAGGCCACGTCGCTCAGAGACGCGTTCCCGGCCTGATCGCCACCGGCGCCGACGTCCTGATTGTGTCTCCACGGCTCAGTCCTTCCCTCGAAGGACTCGTCGGGGCAGGGGAGGTTCGCTGGGAGAACAGGGACTTCGCGCCCTCGGATCTCGACAGCGCGTGGTACGTCGTCGCTGCCACCGACGATCGATCGGTCAACGAGTTGGTATCGAGGCTGTGCTTGGAACAACGCATCTTCTGCGTGAGAGCGGACGACGCCGGCGCCGCCACCGCCTGGACCCCGGCCGTGGGCCGCGCCGCCGGCGTCACCGTCGCGGTTCTCGGGGATCGCGACCCTCGGCGCTCTGCTGGCGTCCGCGACGAGATCCTGGCCGGACTGCGTGAGGGCACGATTGTGGCCAGACATCACCGCGGCCACACGGCAGGGGTGGTTCTCATCGGGGGTGGTCCCGGCGACCCCGATCTGATCTCGGTCGCGGGTCGAAAAGCCCTGATGGAGGCCGACGTCGTGGTCGCCGATCGCCTCGCTCCGCGCGAGCTGCTTGGGGAGCTGCGACCCGAAGTGGAACTCATCGACGTAGCCAAATTGCCCCGTGGCTCCGCGGCGCTGCAGGACGACATCAATCAGGTGCTCGTGGATCGCGCCCTCGCCGGACAACGAGTCGCTCGCTTCAAGGGCGGAGACAACTTCGTGTTCGGTCGCGGCTACGAGGAGATCCAGGCCTGCGAGGCCGCCGGAGTCCCGGTGACCGTGATTCCGGGAATAAGCAGCCCGCTGGCCGGACCCGCCCTCGCCGGGATTCCGGTGACGCATCGCGGCGTTGCCCACGACTTCACGGTGATCTCCGGTCATCTTCCTCCAGGTCACCCCGAGTCCCTCACAGACTGGAGCGCGGTCGCCGGGCTGCGGGGCACCGTGATCCTGATGATGGCGGTACAGAACACGGGGGAGATTGCCAGGGTTCTCATCGACGGTGGCCGGTCGGCGCAAACCCCGGTAGCGGTGGTTTCGGACGCCTCGATGGCGAGCCAGCGCACACTGTTGACGTGTCTGGGTGACGTCTCGTCGGATCTCGAGAGAGAAGCAGTCCGACCACCGGCGATCGTGATCATCGGTGGAGTCGTGGCGGTCGCCAATCCCGGTGTCTACCCGGACTGGAAGGGTGATCATCCCCATGGCTGAGATCATTGAGGTTCAGCCCGACGATCCTCGCCTTCGCGACTATCGGAATCTGCGGGACGTCCAGTTGCGCCAAGCTCTGGAAGCCGAGCACGGGCTCTTCCTGGCGGAGGGCGAGAAGGTCGTACGCCGGGCCATCACCGGCGGTTATGACGCACGTTCCTTCCTCATGGCTCCTCGGTGGCTGGATGGGTTGTCCGACGTGTTGGACCGCAGCTCGGCCCCCTGCTTCGTCCTGCCCGAAGCCCAGGCGGAGGAAGTGACCGGCTTCCATGTGCACCGTGGAGCCCTCGCCTCGCTGCACCGCCCCCCGCTGCCCACGGTGCGCGAGGTGCTGGCCGAAGCCCGATCCGTGCTTGTCTTGGAGGATCTCGTCGATCACACCAACGTCGGTGCGGTCTTTCGCAATGCCGCCGCCCTCGGTTTCGACGCGGTCCTGCTCTCTCCCCGCTGCGCCGACCCGCTGTACCGACGCTCCATCAAGGTCGCGATGGGGGCGGTTTTCACCCTTCCGTGGACCAGGTTGCTCGACTGGCGGGGAGCTATGGCCGAACTCAATGACGCAGGGTTCACCACAGTGGCCCTGACGCTGGCCGGCGACTCGGAGCCGATC